>CANHPI010000095.1 GCA_947462425.1 Bacteroidota bacterium | reverse complement strand
GTACCTGCAAAAGTTAATTGGAGGAATGGAATATTATTCTATAACTGAAGCTGAAAAAACAAGCGAAATAATAAATTTTTATATTGGTAGGTTTACAGTAGAAATATTATTAAAATTGTATGACTATGATTTAAATATAAATGAATTGTTGAATGGTACTAGATGCAACAAAGAATTAAAGCAGGTTGTAGTCAATAAATTTAATGAGAGTGCGCAAATTCAAGAAATACCTTTATTGTATTTAATTGACAACAAAACAAATTACATATTGCCCGACCTCATGCACCTTTCATCAAATGAAGCGACAAATTTTATAAAGAAAGTTGATTCTTTAAAACAATTGAGTGATAAAAAAATAAAAGTCAGATTAAAAATCAATCAAATTGGAATAGATAAAGCTATTGAATTATGGAATAAAGATTGTGCAAGTGTTTCAAAAGAATGTGAAATTAGAATTGGATGGAAAGGTATATTTGATGCTATGCATGGCATTAATAAAACAAGTGTAGAAATGAAGCAATTAGGATGGAATGAAATTCAATGTAAATCATACGATTGGGGTCAAATTGATTATCAACAATATTTAAGGCTAAAGGAATATGAAGATGAAATTTTGAATATTCCGACTAATAGAAGCAAGGATAAAACAGTAAAAGGTAAATTAAACTTTAAAAAAACTGGAAAATTATTTTGGCTGTTAATTGATGGAGAAAAAGAAACCTACATAGGGAATGCCGATTCCACTGCTTTTCAACTATGTAAAAAATATGGCCTACCTTATGGGAAGGAAATAAGAAAACACATTACCTCCCCTACGAAAAATGAAATATTAGATATTAGTAGTATTCTAGAAACTAATATTATTGAATGTATAGAAAAAAGAAAATTAGTAAATGAACTTATAGCAAATAAAACAAAACAATTTACCTAAATAAAAATTGTCGATTATGTCTATCTAGATACAAAAGTGAATTATTGCAAAATCCTTTATACATTTGTATATTACAAAACAAAACAGCTAATCATGAACAAGATGCCTAAATCATTACTTATTGCAATAGTTGCAATTGCATTAACTTATTTTGCTAATACGCAACTACATTTTGTTTACTTTCAAGAGGATATTTATAACGCCTATAATATTGGATGGCATGAGGGTTTTAAACGTTCTGCAGAATACGGCGTATTTGGTAGCTCTTACGATCCGAATGATTATTTAAATAAATATTATAAAGTAGACAGAAATAAATATTTTGAAAAAATAAATAACTAAAATAAATAACAACCTACAAATTAATTCACGTTGTTTTATAGTAAGTAAAACAAAACAATTTACTTAAATAAAAATTGTCGATTTTTTGTCGTCGACAGAATATTCGACACGCCAATATTTAATGCAAATCTTTGTACTCAACAAACAAAATAAAGTACAATGACAGCAGTAACGATTACACAGATTACACCGCATGAATTAGAAGTATTGATAAACAATAGTGTTATCAATGCATTATCTAAACAAATTCCACCACAGCCACAACCAGTTGCAAATGACCTCCTAACATTGGAGCAGGCCTGCAATAAAATTGGTTTAGCAAAACAAACCGTTTACGGCCTAGTATCGGCTGGGAAAGTGCCACACATGAAGCGGAATAAACGCCTCTATTTTAGCAATGCAGAACTTATAGAATGGATTAGGAGCGGTAAAAGAATTACCACAGACGAAGCCAACCAAATTGTAAATAATTATTTAACCTCAAAATCTAATTAATTATGTATAGCAAAAATAATGGCGTTACACCTCCAAGTAATAACGCCAATAAGGTAGACAGCCTTCAGCACAAAGATACAAGATTAGTACAACTAAAAAAAGTATTTGATACTTACCACAGCCAACCGCAAACTATGAAGGAATGTGATAGGAATAGTGGCATTATGAGAGAATCGATATGTTGGTACAATAGACATTTAAGGCAAGTAAAGCAAATATACTGCATAGGTAAACGCATTTGTAGTATTACAAAGCACCGCGCCAATGTTTATACAACAAACCCAAATTTAGCACCTATCAATCCACAATTAAACCTTTTTTAGTTATGGAAAATAAAAAGAAAGCAATAGAAGCATTAAACGCTATAAGGCAATTGCCAAAAGTGAATAGTATTATTAATAAGTACGAACCATTTAGAATTACATCATCAAGTAATTACCCTACTTTGCCACCAATTATTAAATTAGCAGATGAATGTATAGGTAGTGCAGGCGAAATAGTAACTGTATCTGGAGTGCAAAAAAGTGGTAAATCTGCATTCCTAAATACTTGTATGGTTGCATCATTAAGCCAAAATAAATTAGATAGCGTACCACCTGAAATAAGTGTTGAATATTGTAACGGCAAAGCTATCCTACATATTGATACAGAACAACCCAAGCCAAAGCATTTACGCAATCTAAAAAACATAGCAATGAGAATTGGCCAAACAGAATTACCTGAAAATTTCCATAGTTACAATGTGAAATCAATGGAACGTCGAGAAGTACAGGAACTATTAGAAAAAATTTGCCCTGAATTGATATCGAAATATGGAGGCATTCACATGATAATATTAGACGGTGCAGCGGATTTAATAAATGATGTAAATGATGCAGATGCAAGCAATGAATTGGTAAAATTATTAATGAAAATTGCAGATGAATATAAAGCGCTAATATTAGCAGTTGTGCATAAGAATCCTAATGATGGAAAAGTAAGAGGCCATTTAGGTAGTGAACTATTGCGAAAGCAAGATGCTGGAGTTGCAATGAAAAAAACAGATACATATTGTTACCTAGTGGCCGAAGATTTGCGTAATGGTGGTTCGCATTTAGTGCCACAGCTTAAATTTGAATTTGATAAATATTTAGGTTATCATGTTTGCACAGGATTGCACGAAGGTGAATACAAGCCTACCAAAGCAGATAAATTAAAAGGTTTAGCAATTCACTTATTTAAACTAACAACTGAATTAAGCTATACAGATTTATGCAAAGCTATAATGAATCATACCAATACAGGTATGCCTAATGCAAAGGCTAAATGTAGGGATTTAGTGAATGGTGGGTTAATCCAAAAGCTAGAAAATTTAAATTATGCATTGGTATAGAATAAAATTCCACTATAGCCCCTTTATACCTTTATACTAGTATAAAAGCTACATTATACCTTATACCAATCAAACCATGCATAAATATGTATAGTGAAAAAATATACCTAGTGTGTTTATTGCACTAGGTATAAAGTATAATATACCTATAGTGCTTTTTATACCTTATACCAATCAAAACCATTCCAAAATGCATAAATATAAACTAGCTTCAAATAAGCTACCTAAAATAGATTGCCCTAAATGCCATGCAATCAAACATTACCAGCGATACATAGACGCCACCACTGGCGAAGCATTACCGCCTGAATATGGCAAATGTGATAATGCAGTTAAATGTACTTATCATTTACCACCGCCAATACTGTGCTATTTTGTACCTACGACCGAACTAAGAGAAATAACAGAAAAAGCAGTGCTAATTAAGCAAGGTGCAAACGAACAAATAATACCCAAAAAAGCGATTTTTGAGCAAATGAGTACAGGTATCTATTTGGCTGAATTTTTTATAAAAAACACCAACGGCAAAAGAACCAACCAATTAAACATTAACTACAATGAATGGGACTTTAAACATTTTCAAAGCGAAGGCAACATAACGCTAATAACTCGTAATACTCCAATTTGCAAGCCTAACAATGTTGATTTCCAAAAACAGCCAATCGTAAATATTATAGATGAAGTATTGTTGCACACATTAAAAAACTATGATACAAATACATTGGTAACTATTTTATACTCCAAATTTGGAACAGATGTAGTAAACAAAGTTTTGCATTTGTATTTTGTAGGTACTTGTGATAAATACATTACATTTCCATTTATAAGCATTTTAGGGCATTGCAGGGCAATATCCTTAATAGAGTATAGTAAGATAGGTAAACGTGTTAAAACAGAGCCACAAGCGCGAAATATACATACTTACCTATCCTTTGCATACACCGCAAAAGGCGAAGCATTGCCAACGTGGCTATTAAACTATAAGAATAGTGTAAATAAATTCAATTGCTTATTTGGTGAACATCTAATGAATCAATTTAAGCACAAACCAATTGCCATTGTAGAAGCTCCTAAAACAGCAATTATTGCAAGTATGTTTTACCCTGAATATTTATGGCTTGCTACTGGAGGTTTAGGTTATTTAACAGCCAATAGAATAGAAGTATTAAAAAATAGAGATGTTTATTTATTTCCTGATAATTCAGTTGATGATACTGCTTTTATTCTATGGAATAAAAAAGCAATTGAATTTGGTTTTACTTGTGTAAACATACTAGAACAACTAGCCAACGATAATAATAAAATTGATGGCCATGATTTAGCAGATTATATTTTAGAGAATAGTCAAATAAAAGTAGACACGCCAATTATTAAACCTTTGATACAGTTACCAGCGCCAATACTAGAAAATGAAACAAAATTAAAAATTGCTATTCCTGAAAATAACTTTCATAATCAAATTTTAGAATTAACAGAATACTTTGAAACTGCAAAGCTTGAAAATAAAGGTGAAATAAATTTATGCAGTGGTACTAAAATAATTGATTTAATGAAATTTGTAAACAGTCATCTTGAAACCATTAATACATATTACAACAAACCTATTGCGATTCCTTACCTAAAAAGGTTATCTAAATTAAAATCTATGCTTAGCAATTCACTTTGAAATACAAAGTAAAATGTATCTTTGCATTGAATAATCAATATTTAATCAATGACAAATAAAGGAGGTGCAAGGCCTGGAGCAGGACGCAAACCAAAGGCCTTAGAACAGCATACAAGCAATATTTGTAAGCAAGCAATACAATCTACTTATGGTGGCAATTGCAAAGCTATGCAGGCCTTGCTAGCTACTGGAGAAGTGGCATTGATTAAATTCGTATTTGAACACGCTTTTGGTAGGCCAATAGAGAAGCAAGAAATAAGAATGCCAAAGGTAGGAGCAGAATTAGAAGCAGAAATTTATATTTAGTTATCTAAAGTAGAACAAAATAGAAAATGAGAAATAAGACTGGAGGCCGAACCATAGGAACACCAAACAAAATAACACTAACTACAAGGCAATCTTTGCAAAACTTTATTGATAGCAATATAGGCACTATACAAACCAACTTTGAACAACTAGAGCCAAAGGATAAACTAAAGTTTATTAGCGACCTATTGCCCTACCTAGTGCCTAAACTGCAAACAATACAATTGAATGAGGAAAAGGATAGAGATGTTACAATTACTTTGAACCTAGATGATAAAATAGTTATTCAACCAGTAATGGCATTAAAGCAATTACCAAATGAAGTAGAAAGTTAGAATGATTTATTAACTTTGAATATGAATGAAATATTGAATAAGTTAAATGAATTGCAAAGTGATTACTTCATTTATAAAGATGAAAGTTTACAAACATCTAAAATTGAAATCATTAATGAGATACTAAGTTTAAGCGGTTTTAAAATTAAGGTTAAAAATTATGCTGAAGCTATAGAGTTTTTTAAAATTGTAAACCCTCAAAAAACTTATAATAGATTAAAATATTTTAATAGTAAACACCTATCTAAGTTAGATGAAGCTATTTCAAAACTATACTCTAAGGATTTACATGTAATAATAAAAAAAATAATTAATAACCCTCAATAAATATTTTACCATTCATTTGAAATAGATGTATTGATAAATTTTGCTATTGAATTTATAGTACTGTCAAAATGATTTTGCATACTTACAATTAAACAATCTTTATCTTTTTGCCTTATTGCCTTATGCGTTAAATATTCAGCTACAATTTTATTGTTATTAGAGTTTAGGTAGTCAAACACAATTTCGTTATAATCTAAATCAACTTTAATTTTATTTTCCTTTATTTTAATTGATAAAGTGTGATGAATTGGTTTTTGAACCCCTTTACCAAACATAATAAGTGCATCTATATTTACTATTCCTTTTACTACAATTTCGCCATTTTCCAAATTATTGAGTTGTATTACATCTTTAGCACTATTATAATTTAATGTAAGCCATTTATTGATTGCATTAAATAATTCTATTTTCGTGTTATTGGGAAAATCTAAAACTTTTGAATAATGGCCTAAATCAATTTTTGTTTCAGTTTGGCTATGAATTTGAATGAAGGAAAAAGTAGTTACTAATAAGAATAAAAGTTTTTTCATAATTATTCAAATGTAAATAATAGTGATTAAATAATTAGTTTTTTAATGCCTTAAATCGACTATGTATAGGAATTGTATAGGAGGCCGTAAAAAATAAAGGGCTTCAATTACTTGAAACCCTTTATTACTGTTGCTCTCCCTTCTGGACTTGAACCAGAGACCCTCTGATTAACAGTCATACCTATTACCATAAACTACCAAATAGCAACTAAATACAAATATTGGTAAAATATAGACTTATCAAGGCTTTTGTGCATAAATGATTATTGGTTACTTATTGTTATTATGTGTTATTATATTACTTTTGTATAGGAATTGTATAGGAGAAAATGCATAACCTTTAAAAAAGTAGTAAAATGAGTAATATAACAGTAACTGCAACCATTGACGATAAACACCCTAGAAAAGATGGAACTTGTGCAATAAGCATACGAGTTACACACAACCGCCAACAAAAGTATTATGGTACTAAATTCAAATTAACTCCAGCTGCATTTGAAAATGTCATGAATGCCAAACGTAGAACCAATGAGGAAAATAATATTTTAAAGGAACTGCAAGCAAGAATTAAGAAAGCAAACGATGTTATCGACACCTTACCAATTTTTACATTCAACTTGTTTGAGGCTGGATATTTAAGCGAAAATAGCGCGGTTGATAGTATAAGCAATGCATTTGATAGGTATATTGATTTTTTGAATGCAAATGACCAAATAGGCTCTTCAATTGGCTACAGTACAGCAAAAAATTGCTTCGCTATACATTGGCCTAAATTAAAGTTTGCAGATATTACAGCAACCAAACTAAAACAATTTGAACATAAAATGCTTGCAGATGGCAAAAGTATTACTACAGTTGCAATTTATGTTAGATGCCTTCGCTCTCTATTCAATTTTAATAATATTCCTTTGAATTTACAGCCATTCCATAGGTCAAATAACAAAAGCGGTTACAAAATACCATTGGTTACCAATCAAAAGAAAGCATTAACAGTACTACAAATTGCATCTATTTACAATTATGAAGTACCAGCAATTAGTACCAATACACCAATTAAGCAAAAAGAATATAGCAAGCAATTACAGCGCGCCAAAGATTATTGGATATTTATGTTTTTATGCAATGGAATGAATATAAATGACCTTTGCAACCTTACATGGCAACAAATTAATGGCAACCTTATTACATACCACCGCCAAAAAACGCAAGGCAAAAGCAATACACAAAACCCTATACAAGTATCTTTAAAAGATGAAGCATTGGAAATTATTAGGAGGCAAGGCACGCCTAGTGTATTACCTACTGCATTTGTATTTCCACATTACAAGCAAGGCCAAAGCACATTGGATAAAAAGAAACTAGTCAACCTACTTACAAAAAGTGTAAACAAGTATTTGGCCATTATTAGTAAGGAGTTAAAAATTACACCAACTGTTACCACACAGTATGCACGCCATAGTTTTGCAACCGTATTAAAGCGCGCCAATGCAAGCACAGAATTTATAAGCGAAGCATTAGGACATAACAGCCTAAAAACCACTAAGCATTACCTAGCTAGCTTCGAGGCCAAGCAGGTGCATACTACAACCGATGTATTAACAGATATACTTAGAAAGCAAGCATAAGCAATGGATATATTAAGCAGGCCTAAAATTAGCGAATGGATTTACTTTGTCAGACAATTTGCAGATTTGACTATTAAGCATGGTGTTCAAAAAGCAGAAATTATAAATGCAACTGCTACTGAAAATTCTAAACTATTATTGTATGGTTTTTGTAACATTTCTACAATAAGGGAAATAGAACAAAATTTTATTGACGAAGTAAATTCTATTAAAATTGAAGTTGACCAAAGCAATTTTACTAATGTTTATAAAATATTGATAGATGAATTTAAATGTATAGATAATTACAAAATTTGGTATAAAAATAATTCACTAAACTATGATTTTGAAAATGAATATTACTATTATGGTGCAATGTATTCTTGTATGTTAGAAACTAAAAATAAAATTATGGAGCTTTCAAATTCTGTAGATGTTGCAATAAATAATTACTTTACTTTATTAACTGATATTCCAATAAACAATGCAGATAATTTAAGTATTGCTAAAATTACATTCAATTTTAAAAGTAGAATAATTGAAAAAGAAAATAGAGTTTTAGAATTGTTGGAGGCCAAAATTATTGGCAAGCCTATTGAAGAAAATAAAATAAATTCCAAATTGTACCTGCAAAAGTTAATTGGAGGAATGGAATATTATTCTATAACTGAAGCTGAAAAAACAAGCGAAATAATAAATTTTTATATTGGTAGGTTTACAGTAGAAATATTATTAAAATTGTATGACTATGATTTAAATATAAATGAATTGT
>CANHPI010000094.1 GCA_947462425.1 Bacteroidota bacterium | reverse complement strand
TTGATAGAAATCAAGTTTTTACACATAGCAGCTATATTTAAAGCGTAGCTTCTTTACTAACCTTCTATTCCTAAATAAACTATGTGCCTATGTAGTTAAAAACTTACTATAGATATTAGAGCAAACGCTTATATTTGCATAGTGGCAGAAATAAGAAATGATATATTAAAAGCTCCGTTTTATTTAGAACAAAACCACATAGAGACATAGAAAAAATAGGAGTAAGAGGAGTTGATAGAAAACAAGTTTTTACACATAGCAGCAATATTTAAAGCGTAGCTTCTTTGCAAACCTTCTATTCCTAAAATAAACTATGTGCCTATGTGGTTAAAAACTTACCATAGATATTAGAGCAAACGCTTATATTTGCATAGTGGCAGAAATAAGAAATGATATATTAAATGCTCAAGATTTTTTAGAGAGAAATCATTTAGTAGCTATTCCAACTGAAACGGTTTATGGTTTAGCTGCAAATGCATTGAATCCAATTGCTGTAGCAAAAATTTTTGAAGCAAAAGAGCGCCCAACTTTTGATCCATTAATTGTTCACACTTACGATTTAAAAAAAGTGTATGATTTTGTTACAGAGATTCATCCTTCTTTATTAAAATTAGCAGAAATTTTTTGGCCTGGTCCGTTAACTTTATTATTGCCAAAAAAAGAGGTTATTCCTAATTTAGTAACATCAGGTTTAGAGAGAGTAGGAGTGAGGATTCCTAACCATTCATTAACTTTAGATTTATTATCTCAATTATCGTTTCCTTTAGCCGCACCAAGTGCCAATCCATTTGGATACATTAGTCCGACATCTGCTGAGCATGTTCAAAAACAATTAGGAGAAAAAATACCTTATATTTTAGATGGAGGAAATTGCAAAGTTGGTTTAGAATCAACGATAGTTGGTGAAGAAAATGGAGAAATTATTATTTACCGTTTAGGAGGATTATCAATTGATGATATTGAATCCGTTGTGGGCAAAGTATCTATTCAGTTAAATCAATCTAGTAATCCAAAATCACCTGGACAATTAAAAAGCCATTATGCGCCTAAAAAACCCGTTTATATTGGGAATTTAACGGAATTACAAATTAAATTCTCAAATTTTAAATTAGGTGCTATTATTTTTGGCGAACAAAATTTTACAAATCAAAATCTCATAGTTAAAAATTTATCGTCCTCTAAAAATTATCAAGAAGCAGCAGTAAACTTATTTTCGTTTTTGCGTGAGCTAGATGAAACTGATGTAGATATAATTATCACTGAATTATTACCAGAAACAGGACTTGGTTTAGCAATAAATGACAGGTTGAGAAGAGCAGCGGCTATATAATTAAATAATGCAAAACTTTCAAATATCAGTGCTTTACTAATCTTCAAATAATTCATACATTTACCCTTGTATTATGTCAAAAATTACAGTTGCTATAGATGGTTATTCTTCGTGCGGAAAAAGCACATTAGCTAAAGCTTTAGCTCAAAAATTAAACTACAATTATATTGATACTGGCGCTATGTACCGAGCAGTAACCGTATACTGTTTAAGACATGATATTATTAGCAACACAATTTTAGATTTACCAAAATTAATTGATTCTTTAAATGATATACAAGTTTCATTTATTTATAATACAGTGACAAAAACTTCTGAAGTTTTTTTAAATGGAGAACATGTAGAAAAAGAAATTAGAACTATGCAGGTTGCAAATAATGTAAGTTCTATTAGTTCAATAAAAGAGGTTCGAGAAAAAATGGTGATTTTACAACGTGAAATGGGCAAAGGTAAAGGAGTAATTATGGATGGCAGAGATATTGGTACCCACGTTTTTCCTGATGCTGAACTAAAATTATTTATGACTGCGGATAACGAGGTTCGAACTCAACGAAGATTAGATGAATTAAGTAGTAAAGGAGAGTATCACACGTTTGAAGATGTAAAGCATAATTTAGAAAAACGAGATTTTGACGATACTACTCGTAAAGAACAACCATTAAGGCAAGCCGAAGATGCCATTGTTTTGGATAATACAGATATTACCAAAGAAGAGCAACTGGAATTTGTTATAAAGATAATTGATGATTTATTATTAACAAAAGACGAGTTTAAAAAATCGGTTGCAAAACATTAAATACCAACCATTTTTTGGGTTTCAAAATCCCACACTTTCAATTTTAAACAGGCTAAAATATCTTTTAGTCTTAAGGATGTTGTTTTAACTTTTTGCAATTCCGGAATAGCTGCCATTGTTTCTGGTAATCGATAAAATGGAATTCTAGAATTCATATGATGAATATGGTGATAGCCAATATTTGCCGTAAACCAATGCATTAATGGGCCTAGCGTCATAAAACTAGACGAATCTAATGCCGCTCCTTCATAAGTCCATTCTTCATTACCAACAAATTTTACTGTAGGGAAATTATGCTGGGCATAAAATAAATAACTTCCCATAGCTCCTGAAATAAAATGAGGAATAGCACATAATAAAATCCAGGTTTGCCAACCTAAAAAATAAAATACCAAAGCGTGATATGATATATGAGCAATGAGTGCAATTAAAGAATCAATATTTTTACTGAAACGATTAATCATTGATTTAATACTCATGCCATACATGAATGTAAAGAAATATCCAAATAAAATGGTTAACGGATGACGAATAAACAAATAGTGACGTTGTTCGCCTTTGCTTAACTTTTCAAATTTTTGTTTTGTATAAATAGGGTAGGAGCCAATACTTGCACTAAATAACTTTGAATTGTTTTTATGATGATAATCGTGGCTAGCACTCCAAATGCCACTTGGAGCTAAAACGTAAAACCCAAAAAGTGTAAAAAGAAAAGTTGCAAGTGGAGATTTATCTAAAATTGCTTTGTGCTGGTGGTCATGATATATCACAAATAACCTAACAATAACCAACCCAGCAAAAATACTACATGCTAATTTTAAACTCCAATGAAAATTAAAAACCGTGCCAACAAGAGAAGAAATTAAAATTAGTAAAGTACTAATTGTATAATACCAACTTTTTGCGCGGTTTTCTTTTGCAAAAGGTTTAGTAGCTAGTATAAGTTGTTTTCCTTGTAACATTATAGTGTAAACATACTTTTAAAACCAATTTTTTACAACAAAGTTTAAAAAGTTACTTATCATTTTAATAATAAAAAAATAAAAATTTACTTCTTATTTTGAGCATCAACTACAGCAATGGTAATCATATTAACAATTTCACGAACAGAACTTCCTAATTGCAGCACGTGAACTGGCTTTTTTAAGCCCATTAATACCGGTCCAATTGCTTCAGCACCGCCTAACTCTTGTAATAATTTATACGCTATATTACCCGATGCTAAATTAGGAAAGATAAATGTGTTAACATTTTTATCAATCAAAGTGCTAAACGGAAACTGTTCCTTTAATAAATCATTATTTACAGCAAAGTTTGCTTGAACATCTCCATCAACAATTAAGCCTGGAAAATTTTTATGTAAAATCTTAGTGGCTTCCTGAACCTTTTTAGGCACTTCTCCTTCCGCTGAGCCAAAGTTCGAATAAGATAACATGGCAATACGTGGCGTTATATTAAATTGCTTAACTGTACTAGCTGTTAAAACTGCGATATCTGCCAATTGCTGGGCAGTAGGGTCAGTATTCATTGTTGTATCTGCAAAAAAGTAAGGGCCACGTTTAGTAATCATCATATATAAACCGGCAACTCGGCTAACACCATCTTGAACTCCAATTACATCTAAAGCTGGTTTAATAGGTGCTCCATATTTGCGGGTTAATCCCGAAATCATTGCATCTGCTAAACCTTGTTCCACCATCATTGCTCCAAAGTAGTTTCGATCACGCATTAATTTACGAGCATCGTATTGAGTTAAACCACGACGTTGTTGTTTTACCCAAAGCAAATCTCCAAACTCAGCTCTTCTGATTTCTTCTTCTGCCAACCAGGTATCAATAATAGGCGTATCACCCATATCAATTTGATGTAATTCTAATAATGCTAAAATCTTTTCTTTATTTCCTAATAAAATTGGTTTAGCAATACCTTCGTCTTTGGCAACTTGAGCGGCTTTTAAAATTTTATAATTATCAGCTTCGGTAAACACAACACGCTTTGGATTAGCTTTTGCTTTATTAGCAATGCTTCTCATTAATTTATTATCCTTACCTAAACGATTATCTAATTCATTTCGGTAAGCATCCCAATCTGTAATTATGTGTTTTGCAACACCACTATCAACTGCTGCTTTTGCTACAGCAGAGCTTACCGTAGAAATTAATCGGCTATCTATTGGTTTAGGAATTATATATTCAGTTCCAAAACTCAGGTTTTTTGAACCATATGCAACATTTACATAATCAGGAACACTTTCTTTTGCTAATGCTGCAATAGCAAGTGCAGCTGCTAATTTCATTTCCTCGTTTATGCATGTTGCACGAACATCCAAGGCACCTCTAAAAATAAATGGAAAGCCTAAAACGTTATTAACTTGATTAGGATGATCGCTTCTTCCTGTTGCTACAATAATATCTGGACGGGCAGCAATAGCATCTTCATAAGATATTTCTGGAGTGGGATTAGCTAAAGCAAATACAATACAATTTGGAGCCATAGAGCGAACCATGTCTTGTGATAATATATTTCCTTTTGATAAACCAACAAATACATCAGCACCTTTAATGGCCTCTTCTAATGTATTAACTTTAACGTTATCAGAGGCAAAAAAAGTTTTATATTGATCTAAGTCAGAACGGTTTTTATTAATAACACCTTTACTATCAAGCATTAAAATGTTTTCTTTTTTTACACCAACGGCAATATACATTTTCGCGCAAGAGTTAGCAGAAGCACCGGCTCCGTTTATTACCAACTTTATTTCGCTCATTTTTTTTCCAGTTAATTCAACTGCGTTTAATAAACCTGCTGATGATATAATGGCTGTACCATGCTGATCATCATGCATTAAAGGAATATTTAATTCTTCTTTTAAACGACGTTCAATTTCAAAACATTCAGGCGCTTTAATATCCTCTAAATTAATTCCACCAAATGTACCGGCAATATTTTTAACAGTATTTACAAACTCATCAATATTTTTTGTGTCTACTTCAATATCAAACACATCAATATCAGCAAATATTTTAAAAAGTAATCCTTTACCTTCCATTACTGGTTTCGAAGCTAATGCTCCAATATCGCCTAACCCTAAAACCGCAGTACCATTGCTAATTACGGCTACTAAATTTCCTTTAGCTGTATATTTATAGGCATCTTCTGCATTTTTTTCTATTTCTAAACATGGTTCTGCAACACCAGGAGAATATGCAAGCGTTAAGTCTCTTTGAGTACTATATGGTTTAGTTGGAATAACTTCAATTTTTCCGGGTCTTCCTTGAGAATGATAATCAAGGGCATCTTGTTTTAAAGATTTTGACATAAATATTAAATTTAGGAGGACGAAGATATGATTTTTAAAGCAAAAAAAGTAAATAATTATTCATTGTGAGTTTCATCACTTGTATTAACTAACAGTTTTAAATAAAAAATAATTCAAATACTTGTATTGTAAATTGGTTTTGATTTTTTAAAATCGTTAACTTAATTTCATAAAAAAAATCAAATTTTATTTTAACATTTTTCATAAACGTATTCCAAAAATTGGAAATAATATATAGGGTATTTATGTTTGACAAACCCATTAATTTTCTTTTTTATTAGTAGATAATTTTATTTACCTTCGCCACTCAAAATTAAATTTAGATATGTCTGAAGAAACACAACAAGTAGAAAACATTAGCGAAATCGAAACCTCTTCTGAAAAAAAATCAACTGCGAAACAGTTGGATTTAGGTATAATGGAAGTTTTTTACGAAAAAAATAAAAAAGCTATAACTTATGGTGGTGGCGCCCTTTTAGCAATTGTTGCAATTATTAGTTTTTATACATTTTACTGGCTACCCGGTGAAGAAAAAGAAGCAAATAATGAAGCGTTTTTTGCACAAACTTATTTTGAAAAAGATAGTTTTTTAGTAGCATTAAATGGTGGTATTAATGTTCAAACATCCGAAGGACCTAAAACAATAATGGGTTTTAGAGATATTGCAGATTCATATAGCTCAACAAAAACTGGTAAATTAGCTAATTATTATGCTGGTATTTGCTTATTACGTACAGGTAAATTTGAAGAAGCAATTGAATCTTTAGAGAAATTTTCGATTAAAGATGAAATGTTAGCTCCTGTTGCCATTGGTGCAATTGGTGATGCAAATATGGAATTAAATAAAATTGATGAAGCAATTAAATTTTATTTAAAAGCTGCTGAACAATCTTCAAATGCATTTACAACTCCAATATATCTAAAAAAAGCTGCTTTTGCATATGAACAAACAGCAAATTATACAGAGGCCTTAGCAACTTATGAGCGTTTAAAAAATGAGTACTCAGCAAGTACTGAAGCTCGCGAAGTTGATAAATACATTGCTAGAGTTAAAACTTTAGGAAATATTCAATAATAAAAAATTATAAAATATATTAGAAGGTGATGTTATGTCACCTTTTTTTATTTAATGACAAAATTTATGGCTAGCGAACTTAAAAATCTTTCAACTTTTGAGGGCTCAGAAATCCCCAATGCAGAAAAAATGAAATTTGGAATTGTTTGGGCAGAATGGAATCATACAATTACACATGCTTTAATGAAGGGTGCTTACGATACATTGATAATAAATGGCGCAAAACCTGAAAATATTATTACTAAAACAGTTCCTGGTGCTTTTGAATTAACACTGGGTGCTCAATATTTAGCTGAATTAAGTCAGGTTGACGCAATTATTTGTATAGGATGTGTTATACAAGGAGATACTAAACATTTTGATTTTATTTGTGATGCTGTTGCAAAAGGGATTACCAATTTAAATATTAAGTTTAGTATGCCTTTTATTTTTGGAGTATTGACTGTAAATACCCAAGAACAAGCGCAGGATAGAACCGGTGGAAAACATGGTAATAAAGGAGATGAAGCTGCTGTTACAGCAATTAAAATGCTTGATTTAAAAAATAGTTTTGAGTCTAATAAGGCTAAAATTGGATTTTAAATTTTTTCAACCTAAATTTTGCAAGTAATAATTAAAACCTATTTAAAATGTATCATTAAACCAAACATGGTTTAACGCGCAAAATTATTTAATCACTTTTAAATTTTTATTCAAAAATAACTGAATAAAAAACGCGAAGCACATCACCAATAAACAACCAATAACATTTAGCCACAAAAAGGCTGTTAAATCAGTTATCCAAGCATATACAATAAATCCTTCGGCAAATAAGGCAGCATAAAAAACAGCCGTTCCTGTGATGTTTTTCATATAAAAAGCTACTAAAAATATTCCTAAAATAGTTCCGTAAAATAGGGAACCTAAAATATTTACGGCTTCTATTAAATTACCAACTCTGCTAGCATAAAAGGCAACCATTATACAAAATATGCCCCATATAACCGTTGTCCAGCGTGAGGCCGATAAATAGTTTGTATCGCTTTCTTCTGTTTTAAATAAGCGTTTATAAAAATCAACAATAGTAGTTGAGGCTAATGAATTTAAGCCACTGGCCATTGAACCCATGGAGGCTAAAAAAATAATAGCAATTAACAATCCAATGACTCCAACAGGTAACTGTTGTGTAATAAACGTTAGAAATATATAATTAGTGTCATTAATATCAGCTTTTGGATTATTTTTTTGCATTAATACTGTTACATCTTTTTTTATCGCATTGGCTTTTTTATCAGCTTGTTGAACTTTTGTTCTGGCTAAATTGATAGAATTTTCATTTTCGCCATGAATGGCTTCTACAAGTTTATTAACTTCTGTTTGTTTTTCGGTATGAGCAATTACATAAGATTGTTGTAGATTTTTAAAGTCATTTTTATAGGCGCTATTTTCTAAACGACTAACCTCAACTTTATTAAAGAAAATTGGTGTTGGATGAAATTGATAAAATGTAAATACCATAACACCAATCAATAAAATAAAAAATTGCATGGGTATTTTTATCAAACCATTCATGATTAAACCTAAACGACTTTGAGCAATTGATTTTCCTGTTAAATAACGACCAACTTGCGATTGATCGGTTCCGAAATAGGAAAGCTGTAAAAAGAATCCTCCAATAATTCCCGACCAAATATTATATTTATTATTCACATCAAATTTGGTATCAATGGCGTTGAGTTTATCCATTTTTCCTGCAATATGAAGCGCATCCGAAAAACTTACGTTATCAGGTAATAAATGAACAACCATATAAGCTGCTAAAAATAATCCTGCAAATATCACACTCATTTGAAATAGTTGTGTGTAAGAAACCGCTTTAGCTCCACCATAAACTGTGTAAGCAATTACTAATGCACCGTTTAAAACAATAGTATAGTTTACATCAATATTTAGGATGGTAGATAAAATAATGGCAGGTGCGTATATCGTTATTCCTGTTGAAAGCCCCCTTTGTAATAAAAATAAAAAGGCTGTTAGGGTTCGTGTTTTATTATCAAATCGTTTTTCTAAAAATTCGTAAGCTGTAAATACATTGAGTTTATGGAAAATTGGAATAAACGTAACACATAATACAACCATGGCTAATGGCAAACCAAAGTAAAATTGCACAAATCTTAAGCCATCGCCGTATCCTTG
>CANHPI010000093.1 GCA_947462425.1 Bacteroidota bacterium | reverse complement strand
GAAAACAAAATTAGCAGATGCCTTAAGAACGTTAGCTAAAATACAAGAAGCTCAAAATAAAACTCAAGATGCTATTTTAAATTATAATGATGCATCTAAAAACGCTCAACGGAAATCAAACACCATTGTTAATAGCAGTGATGTTAGCAGATTAAAAAATTTCAATAATCCAAACGAGCAATCCAATTCCATTAACCAAAAAATTAGTTCATTAAAAAAGGAATCTAATCCAAAGGAAAAGGAAGAAATTGTAGATGCTTATAAACAACTAGCTGAGGTAAATATTAAGCAAAATAATTCAGAAGCAGCTATTCAAAATTATAATAATGCTTTAGAGGAAATACAAGGCAATTCCGTAGAAAAAAATACTATTAAAAATGAAATTGCAGACATATATGCGAATAGCAATAAATTGGAACAAGCAATTGCTATGAAAGAGGATGTGCTAAAAAATGTGGATAGTTTAAAAGATGTAGGCCAGCAAATTAAACAACGACAAGGATTAGCAAAATTATTGATATTAAATAATGAAAGCGATAAAGCCTTACAATTAATTCAGGATTCTTACAATTTAGCATTAACAAAAGGTAAAACTATTGATGCAAAAAATAGTTTAATGCAATTAATAGCCTATTACAAAACAAAAGATGATGCCCAAAAAACGCTACAGTTGTACGATGTGTTTTTACAAAAATTAGAATCCTTAATAAAGTCAGACTCTACCTTAATTGATAAAAAAATATTTGAAGAAACTGACCAAAAGATTAAACAATTAGAAAAAGAAAAGAGCTTGCAAGAAGAGTTAATTTCAAAGAAAAATACATTTAATTATTTTTTAGTAATTGCCTTAATTGTATTACTCATATTGATTTTAGTGATTATTCGTTATTCATATGCTATTAAAACAAAAAACAAAAAAATATCGCTGCAATCTTTGAGGCGAGAAATGAACCCTCATTTTATATTTAATAGTTTAAATAGTGTCAATCAATTTATAGCTCAAAACAAGGAAAGAGAAGCTAATAAATATTTAACCTCCTATTCATCTTTAATGCGAAATATGATGGAGAGTTCAAGTAAAGATTTTATACCACTTCAGCATGAAATTGATCATTTACAAAAATATTTAGAGTTAGAGCATTTGAGGTTTAGCAATCAGTTTGATTTTATTGTAGATGTGGATGAATCCATTGATACGGATGCTATTCTTGCGCCAAATATGTTAATTCAACCTCATTTAGAAAATGCAATTTGGCACGGCTTAAGGTATAAGGAAACAAAAGGCTTATTAATATTATCAATAAAAAATAAAACATCCTTTATAGAAATTACAATTGATGACAATGGAATTGGAATTGAAAAAAGTAATTCGATTAAAACACAAAATCAAAAAATACATCAATCTATAGGATTACAAAATATCAAGGAGCGAATTAAATTGTTAAATGATTTATATAAAGTTGATATATCATTTACAGTTATTAATAAGGTTAATGATGGAGGAACAATTGTGAGATTGAAAATCCCCTATTTAAATAAAGTTTAGCGCATGCAATTACATAAGATAAAAAGTGTGATAGTAGAGGATGAGCTTGCCGCAAGAGAGGCATTGAAAAGCTATATCCAAAAATACTGTCCTCAAATAGAAATAGTTGGCGAAGCATACAATAGTAAAGAAGGTATTGCTTTAATTAATGAAATAAAACCAGAATTAGTTTTTTTGGATGTTGAAATGCCTTTTGGAAATGCGTTTGATGTATTGGAAGGTTGCAAAGATGTTTATTTTGAAACAATTTTTGTAACTGCTTTTTCGCAATATTCTTTAAAGGCGTTAAATCAGAGCGCCGCTTATTATTTATTAAAACCTGTAAGTATTGAAGAGTTAATAATAGCAGTTAATAAAGTTCAGCAGCAGTTACAAAATAAAGAATTATTGAATCGTAATAAAATTATAGTTGAGAATCATCGTAATTCCAAACCAGAAGCACAACAAATAATTTTACCAACCTTGGAAGGTTTTGAGGTGGCTAAAGTACAGGACATTACACGCTTAAGGGGAAATGGTAATTTTACTGATATTTATTTTAACAATGGTTCTAAAAAAATGGTGTGCCGCTTTTTAAAACATTTTGATGAGTTGCTTGACAAGCCATTTATTCGCGTTCATAAATCACACATTATAAATATTAATTTTGTGAAATCTTATAATAAAGGAGGAGTAATCCTACTTTACGATAATTCTGAAATCGAAGTTTCTGCAACATATAAAGCAGCGTTTTTAAATGAATTTCGATATTAATAGTATGTAAATTTTTATGAAGCTCGAGCTTAAAATCTTTTAGGAAAGAAAAAAAGGCATAGTCTCATTATACCAACACCTAAAAAATTAATGAATCATGATCTCGGTGGCTCCATACCCGTAGTTTTTATAGGAGGCATCATAATACGTAATATCATCAATGGTTTTTAAAATAGAAACAATTTCTTGTTTTAGTTTGCCATTTCCAACACCATGTATTACAATTAGTTTTTTAATCCCATTACTCAAACAATACTGAATTTCTTTTTCAAAACGTTCTAATTGAATAGATAAAATTTCGGAGTTAGTTAATCCACTATGAGAGTCTATTAACTGTTCAATATGTAAATCAATTTCTTTTGTTAAATCTTTTATTTTTTGTTTTGCAACTGATTTTTTTTGTGGCTGTTTAAATTCCTTAATTGCTTTTAACCTCATTAAATCTTCAATATTAAAAGCTCTTTCAATCACTTCTTTATCAAGAAAGTTTTCTTTTAAAATGTATGCGTAAACTGGAAATTTAAATTCGTTGTGTTGAATTAAAGTTGATTGCGACATAATTTTATCGTTGATGTATAAAATTTCCGCTAATGGTATTTGAGATTTGTAATGCATGTTTTTATAAAACAAACATTCCACCTTATGATATACATATTCTTTAAAAAAGTTTTTCTTAACTTGTTTCAAAAACACTTTTTGGTATGCTCCTAACTCGCCGTGTTTTAAGGTTTGAAAATACTCATCATCTTTTACCGAATACGAAAATGATACATTGTAAGAAGATGAATTAAATAAATAAAATTTATAATCACTCACCAATGCCGGCATCTCATGGTCTGGCTCAATAATAAAATATATAGAATCAGATAAAATGGTTTCCAATTCCATTTCAATGTTTTCAACCTCCGGGTTTAAAATAAGCTCGGTGTGTATTGGCACTAAATGCTTACAAAGATAGGGGATTTCAAAACCATCTGTCATTTCAACAAAAACGGTTTCTTTGTCTTTAAATCGTGTAATTACGCCTTCGCCTACTTCGTTTAAAAAACGCACTTTATCTCCAATTCGTAATTTCATCTTTATGGTTTGTTTTTGTAATATTATAAATTTATTTGTACTGCTCCTGTTTCTTTAACCCAATAAAAAGGCACTTCTAATAAAGCACACTCCTTTTTCAATCTTTTTACAAATTTATAACTGTTAGAGCAATCGGCAATGATTATCGACTTTGTTTTATAATTAGTTGTCAATTCTATCGGCACATTGTTACTTACTATTATATAATTAGCATTTAAAAAAGGGTAATGTGTATTTGGCTGACTAACATTTAAAACCGAGGAAGAATCAACTTTTAATATACTACTTTTAGTTTGAATTATTTTTAAATTAGAAATGGTAAGTAAATAAGGTTTTACATTTCGCTGAAATTCATTTTGGTTAATTCCATAAAAATCTGCGTACACGCATTGTCCAACTCGTAATGCATAAAATGATTTATGTTTAACGTGGAAAATAATTAATTGGTTTTGTTGCGATTGCTGATAATTAGAATAAATAGAAACAGACAGCCAAGCAATAATTGTAAAACATAAAGCTAAAACACTATTATACTGTTTCCTATAGATTATGATTAAACACAAGCCAATGCTTATAGTCATAAAAACTAAATCCGAAAATGAAAATGGAATAAAATCAATAAATCCATACGTGGAATTGTCTGTTAATTTTGCAAACCAAAGCATTAAGGATGTTGATGCATTAATTGTATATACTAAAACCTGATTAACAATGGCTAATTTATACAAGGCTATAAAACAAATAGCAGCAATCATAACTAACATACTTATCGGAATAATAATCAAATTGGATAACGCAAACCAAATAGGAAACTGATGGAAAAAGTAAAGTGAAATTGGTAATGTAAATAAGGTCGCAGCAACCGAAATTAAAACACTTGTCCATAACCATTGTGCAATTTTATTATCAAACACATATAACTTATTTAATAATGGATAGAAATACATGATTCCAAAAACAGCAAAATAACTTAGTAAAAATCCGACATCTATAATCAAGTACGGATTATAAAGCAACAATAAAAACGCTGATAAAAATAGTGTATTAAAAGAGTTGCCTTGTTTATAAAACGTTTTACCAAACAAAACCAAAGTCAACATTAATGCTGCTCTTAATATAGAGGGAGAAAAGCCAGTTATAAAAACAAATAGTATTAAAAACAACAATATAACAGCAAACTTTGTTTTTTTATATCTATCATATTTATCTAATTTTGAAAATATAAAAATTAAAATGGCATACAATACACCCGTGTGCATGCCAGATACAGATAAAATATGCAAGGTTCCCGAATGAGAAAAACTCTGCATAACATCACTTTCTATTTCGTCATCATAGCCAACTAATAATGCCGAACCTATTGAAAAAGCCTCCCGAGATAACTTGCTATTTCTTAATACGGATACTAAATGTGACTTTATTTTAGTTCCTAATTCAGTTAATCTAAATATAGTGTTTGCTCTAGAGATTAATTGAACGTCTGCAGGATTTGCATAAACTGTATGAAATATATTTTTATTTTCTAAAAAAGATTTATAATTAAACTCATTGGGATTTTTAGGAGTGTTTACAAAACTGAATTTAGCTTTCAAAAAAAGTGTATTGCCAAGAACGGGCTTTAGTATAGAATCATTTTTTAAATAAATAATGGTGTTGCCATTTGTGTAATGCCACTTTTTATTAAATTCAACACTATTGATAGTAACAGAGAGTTTAATAAATTTTTCGGTGATAACCGGAATATCATTTATTGTAGTAAAAAAAGATTGAGGTTGTGAACTTACATAATGCGAATAGTGATTATTGTTATTTTTGGCGTTATATAAAAAACCAGCTTCATGAGCTAAAACAAATAATAGAAAGTTTGTGCTTGCTATATATATTATTTTTTTTAGTTGATTATTTTGTTTAGAAAAACATTGGAGAATAAATGAAATTGTCCATGTAATAATTGACGCTAAAAAGACAGAATGCAATTTAGGTAATAAGCCAAAATTCAGAAGAAATATAATTCCTGCGATGTATGGAACTATTATTTTTAAAAAAGGAATTGCTTTAAAGTTTATCACAGACTAAAATAATAAATAACTTTTTGAAATTAATTTTACAAAGTGGAAATAATTTGATGAACTAAAATACTAAAACAATGCCGTTAACCCTGCATGTATTTTACCTATTCTTAAATCAAAACCAGTATTAAATTGTTTTCCAATAGCATAACTCAAATTAAATATGCCAGCCTTGGTTTCAAAGTTTATACCAGCACCTACACTTATGGGAATATCATTTACATAACCTGAAACGTTTTGGTTTTCATACCAAGCACCTTCGCTAAATACAAATAAATTAGAATTTCTCTCAAATAAAAAACGGTATTCAATTGTAGGAATAACGAATGTTGAAGCATAAATACTCTCCTCGTCAAATCCTCGCAACGTTCTTAATCCTCCAATCCTAAATAATTCGTTTTTATAAATAGTGTTACCAAAAACACTTCCAAATTGAGAAGATAGTTTTATAACATGGTTTTTAAAAATATTAAAAAAGCCAACAATCATTCCTTCGCTTTGATATTGTGATGTTTTTAAGGCAATGGTAGAGTAAGCCACATCATTTATTTTTGGGTTTTTCTTAATTTGTCTGGTTCCAACTGAGCCTTGAATATTAACGCTAATTCCTTTTCGGGGATTAAATCGGTAATCTAATTTTTCAATAAAAATACCTAAGCCATATGCTTTTGTTGTAACATCTGCATATTCGGGCAAAACAGTGATGTTTGTAAGGCCAGATGTAGATATTAAATTGGCATTTCGCTGTTTATAAAACACTTTAATATGATTTAATCCATTGAAATAATAATTTAATCCAAGGGCATTATTTACATCTAAAAAAGCAGTGTCTTTTTTATAAATTTTTAAATTATAGTCAACCCCAACAGGCAATCCTCCAATATACGGATATATGACGGCTGCTTTTAAATCCTGTGTTTGTGTTTGTAATCGACGCCAATTTATGTCAATTGTTTCACCACTTTTAAAAACAGCATTCACGACTTTAATTTTTAAATCTCCAGTAAACACTGTTTTACCCTTGTCGTTAGGTAAAATGCCAACAATACCGTCAAACTGCGAGGCATTTTTTTTCTCTAAAAATAAAAATAGTTTATTTTGTTTATCTGTTAATTGTATAATTGGAGGTTTTTTTTCTGTGAGAAAGGGTAATTGTTTTATTTTTTTTGAAACTCCTACAAACACCGATGAATTATAAGGCATGCCTTGTTTTATTGCCAAATACCTCAATAAAAATTTTTGACTCACTTTTCCACTACCTTCAGTTACGAGACTGTCCAGTTTTATAAACACATTTTTTTCAATAACTAATTTTGCTTGAATTTTTGAATCCTTAATTTGCAAACTATCCAATTTAGCAGAAGCAAAAGGATAGCCGTTGTTTTCATAATAGGTGACAATTTTTTCCATGAATCTTGATAGTTCAATAAACTTAAAGGGTCGGTTCGAAAAAAAATGTTCATTATATCCTAATTTACTTACAATGCCTTGATCTTTTTGACTATGTATTAAATTCACCCATTTATACTTTTTTCCTACACTTATATATGCACAATAATTAGTAGAATCATTTTTTATACTATCAACACTTGCCGAAATATAGCCTTCATTTATAAGAGATAAATAAATAGTGTTTATTTCCTTATTTATAAAATCGACGTTATTAAGTTGTTTTTTATAATCTATCTTTTTAAAAATACTAGCACTATCCGTGTTAATTACTTTAAGACTATAAACAAGTTGGGCATCTAGCGGCAGGTATGCAAAAAGCGTAACTACTATTAAATATGTAAGTATATATCTCAACTTAAAGAATCTTAAAAGTATATAATTTTATTTTGTAGTAATTAATTAAAACCAATAAACGTATGAATTGGTGTATTATTTTAGTTTTCAAAAACATAATCCAAAATTACGCTTTAATTATTTTAAGTGTTTTTAACCTATTTTAGAATTATTAAAGGCAAAATAAGTGTAAATTTGTTGTTCAAAATTAAATAAAATGAAAAAAGGATATATTGTTTTAGCAGCTATTGCAGGGCTAGTATTTGTAGTGTTTATGATGTACAGAAGCTCATATAACACAGCCGTTGATTTACAAGAAAACGTGACTGAAAAATGGGGCGATGTAGGCGCTACATATCAGCGCCGAGCAGATTTAATTCCTCAATTAGTTGCAACTGTTAAAGGTGCTGCAGCAAACGAAAAAGGAATTTTAACTCAAGTAACAGAAGCAAGAGCGGGAATTGTAAATGCTAAAACCCCTGAAGACATGGATTTAATGGGCAAGAAAATAAACACCGCCATTAATTTAGCTTTTGAAGCATATCCACAAATTCGTTCAACACAAAACTTTAGCGACTTGCAAACTCAGTTGGAAGGTACTGAAAACAGAATTGCAGTTGCCAGACAAAATTATAATGGCGCTGTAAAAGAATACAACTCTCACATTAGAGGATTTTTTAATAGTATGTTTTTAAATAAAGAAGTGTTTGCTAAAAAAGACGCGTTTAAAGAAACTGCAGGTTCTGAAGTTGCACCAAAAGTTGATTTTGAAACAAAATAATCGGTGTTATTTAAAAAAAGACTCATATCAAAAACAGATGAAGCTCGCTTAATTAAAGCTATTCAGGCTGCGGAATTACAAACCTCTGGAGAAATTAGAGTGCATATTGAAAAGTTCTGTAAAACAGATCCTTTAGAAGAGTGTAAGAAAAAATTTACAGAACTTAATATGCATGAAACAAAGGATAGAAATGGTATTTTATTTTATTTAGCTATCAATTCAAAATCTTTTGCCGTATGGGGAGATGAAGGTATTCATCAAAACGTTGACGATGCCTTTTGGAAAAGCATTACCGATTGTGCTATTGGTTATTTTAAACAAGACGAACTTTTAATAGGTATAGAAAAAGCAGTTGAATTATGTGGCGAAAAATTAAAATTACATTTCCCCCTTCAAGTAAATGATAAAAACGAACTCTCTAACGACATCTCTTATTAATTGAAATTACTTTTTTGGATAGCTGCTCTTTTTGTTACTTTATCTGTAAACACTTTATTTTCGCAAATTCCTGCGCGACCGAGTCCTGAGAGATTAGTTAATAATTTATCTAAGGAGTTTCCTGATTTTTTATCTCAACAGGAAGAAAAAGAACTAGAAAAACTACTACAAAATTTTAGCTTAGAAACATCAAATCAAATTTGTGTTGTTATTGTTGATGACTTAAACGGCATGGATGAAGCATCTTTTGCAGTTG
>CANHPI010000092.1 GCA_947462425.1 Bacteroidota bacterium | reverse complement strand
TAAAAAAAATAAACTCTAATTATATGAAATAGCCACGTTTGACAAAACACAAATGAACATAAACTGGCTAAACCATATGGCAACTTAAAAACAATAATATCTACATATGAAATTACTAAATCTCATAAAATCAAAATTAATAAAACACATTAGGACTTGTGTATCCGTTTAAAAACAATTTTGGTTTTCTTATTTTTTGCTCTTTGTGATATAAGTACTGATTACCTAAAGTATCAATCATTGGTATGTGATGATTTTGAGCTTTATTCCATTTACTAGGAATAAAAGGCATATCGTGAATCATTTTATTTTGAACAACATTTCTTACTTGCTCTGCATCAAAACCTGCATTTGCTTGTAAATATTGTCCAAACTGATTTGCATATTTTACTTGCGCGCTTAATAAACCATGAGATAAGTTACTATAAACTCCATCAGTTGTAGTTAAATAACCAGCTTTAGGAAATAAAGAATCTGTTCTAATTCCCGCCCCCATTTTACCGGTCCACATAGTGCAATTAATAGCGTATTGAAAATGTTTATTCTGATATTGCAATAAAAAAGCACCTGTTCTAAATCTATCTAAAATTGGTTTAGCTAATAAATCGTTTTCTGAAATGATTGAAAAATGATTGAATTGAAAAGCAATGATACCAGTAACCTGAGATGTTTTTATGTTGTTCCTCCAAATATTATAGCTGTAGGCTACTGAATTTTTATACCTTGTTTGGTTACTGATGGAACTAATAAATAAATTTTTCTCATGAGTTTTTTCTCCATAACCTAAACACAGTCCTAAAGCTGCATTGAATTCAGTATGCTCGCCTCTAGGTCCAAGATTACGAAAGTTATCATAAAACCTAAAAGAAGCGTTAAGTTGAGCAAAATCATAAACAGCGTACCCTTGCAACACAAAACCAAATCGTTGCACATGAGTTCCTATTGCGCTAACAAAGCCAATATTAAAACCATAATTTTTTTTGATACGCAACTGTCCAAAAATAGAAGTACAATAACCTATAAAAAGTATGGTAATAATTTTTGACCGCATTTACTTTTTAATAAAGTTTAATACAGTTTCTTTAAATTCATCTTCATGCAAATTATTGTGGTAAACCGTCAAGTTAGATTTTTCGTAGTAAGGAGCGCGTTTTTGTAAAAGATCTTCAATATAAGGAAGCATGTCTTTTTCTTCTTGATTTGCCAATAATGGTCTGTTTGCTTTAATACCAAAAACCCGTTTTAGCAAAGCTTCGGCATCCATTTTAAGATAAATTAATTGCCCACTTTTACTTAGGAGTTCGCTGTTATTATTAAAGCAAGGCGTGCCGCCTCCTAAAGCAATAACTGTTTTTTGATTATCATTAATACATTCATTTAAAGAAGTAGTTTCAATATTTCGAAATTCATCTTCGCCAACTTCGGCAAATAATTCGGTGATGGCCTTGCCAAACTTCTTTTCAGTATACTGATCTAAATCAATAAAATGATAGCCAATATTTTTAGCCAACTTTTTACCATGAGTGGTTTTACCAGCACTCATAAATCCGCAAATAAATAATAATTTTTTATCTTCCACTATTTTATGTTCATTAAACGTATAACTTTTTCAATATCTTCTGGCGTATCAATACAATGACTATCAAAATTTGTAATCGCACACTTTACTTTAAATCCATTTTCTAACCAACGTAATTGCTCTAATGATTCTACAATCTCTAATGAAGAAGGTGTGAGTTTTGTCACTTGTTCCAATATATCTTTTCTGTAAGCATACATTCCAACATGTCTGTAATATTGATGATGTTTATGCCATTCTTCTTGAGGCTTACCTTTAATAAATGGAATAACCATTCTACTAAAGTACAAGGCTTCCATTTCTGTATTTAAAGTAATTTTAACTTCTCCCATATCAAAGAGTACTTCGTGAGAATCAACAGGAATCATTAATGTAGCAAGTTCAGTTGTACCAGTACACACTTCACATAATAAATCAATTTGAGTAGGATCAATAAATGGTTCATCACCTTGAATATTGATGATATATTCAAAATCATCCTCCATTTTTTGAAATGCTTCAAAACATCTGTCGGTGCCGCTAGGATGATTTTCTTTTGTATAAACCACTTTACCGCCAAATGATTCAACATGTTTAAAAATCCGCTCATCATCAGTAGCCACAACTACATCCGTTAACATACCAGACTTAAGTGCTTGTTCGTAAACACGCTGAATCATACTTTTACCAAGTATGTCAATTAATGGTTTTCCGGGAAATCTGCTAGAAGCATAACGAGCTGGTATAATTCCTAAAATAGGGTTCATTATAAAGTATATTAAAATAAGTAGTTAAAAGTACAAAAATTACAAATACTTGCTTGTAATATCGTGAGTTATAAATTACCTTTATAAGACATGTTTAATTTCAAGAGTTTTTACATCATATTTATTTTTATTTCCCAAATTGCCTTTTCTCAGCATTATAAAAAAAATAGTAAAAATTATCATCTGGAAAATACTAAAGAATACTCTCGGGAACACATTAAAGATTTAAAAATAATTACTAATATGCTAGACTCGGCAAAAAAAATTACAAGTTTACGCTACAACATGAAGTCGGTAGAACGTGTTGCATCAGGTTATTTAATTGCAAATACTTCAGTAAAACTTCAAACACATCCAAGAAAATCATATTTAAAAAATAACGATAACAAAATAGAAGTTTTATATAACGAAGGAACTTTAAATAATAAATCCTTGGTTAAACCTCATGTATTCCCATATATTTCTCTTACGCTTGACCCTAGAGGAAACTTAATGCGTAAAAATCAACATTTTACTATTTTAGATATTGGCTTTGATTTTACTGCACGTACCATTGCCGTTGCTCTTAGTAAGGAAAAAGAATTTGTTGGGCAACATTTAAACTATGTTGGAAAAGTTGAAAAAAATAAAATGAATTGTCATTTATTAATTTATGAAAACCAAGAATTTTCATACACAGATTATACTGTTTTACATAAAGAAACTGTTTCGAGTATTGCCGGTAAATTAACAGTTAATGATTATATGTTACGCAGTAAAAATAAATTGTACGACAATTATGGTTATTTAAAAGAAGGAAGTATTATAAAAATTCCTAACTATTACTGTAAAAAAGCTGTGTTTTATATTGATGAAAAAACTATGCTACCAATTAGCGTTAGCATATTTGATGATATCGGCTTATTTGAAAGCTATGATTTTTTTAATATTGAATTAAATAAATCAATTCCTGCGGAAGAATTTAAAAGAGATTTTAATGGTTATGGTTTTTAATAATTCATTCCTAAATTAAAAAAAACAAAACTCCACATATCAGCAAATTCAGCAATTTGCTTATCTGTAGGCTTACCTGAGCCATGCCCTGCATTTACATCCACTCTTATTAATGTTGGATTAGTGCCACTATTAGCTTTTTGCAAGCTAGCAGCAAATTTAAAAGAATGTGCAGGAACAACTCTATCATCATGATCTCCGGTTAAAATTAAAGTAGCCGGATAGTTTGCTTTTTTTAGATTATGCAATGGAGAATATTTATACAAACATTCAAACTCTTCCTTACTTTCGCTATTGCCATAATCAACACTCCATGCTCTGCCAATAGTAAATAAATGAAACCTCAGCATATCCAATACACCAACGGTTGGGATGGCCACTTTTGCAATATCAGGTCGCTGAGTCATAACCGCACCAATTAATAAGCCGCCATTGCTTCTACCATGAATCGCCAATTTTTCATGTGAAGTATATTTGTTTTCTACCAAATAATCGCACGCTGCAATAAAATCATCAAACACATTTTGCTTTTTACATTTGGTGCCATTTAAATGCCACTCTTCGCCATATTCGCCACCACCACGTATATTAGGTACACAATAAATCCCCCCAGCTTCTAAAAAAACAGCTCTGTCAATTCTAAATTCAGGTGTGTAGGAAATATTAAAACCACCGTAACCAAAAACAAAACAAGGATTATTCCCGTTTAATTCAATTCCTTTTTTGTGAGTTATAAACATAGATATTTTTGTACCATCTTTGCTTTTATAATACACTTGCTTAGTTTCGTATGCATTTGAATAAAAAGGAGTATTTGGTTTAAAAATACGTTTACTAGTGTTAACCCTAACATCATAAAAATAAGTTTCTTCAGGCGTTGTGAAAGAAACAATTGAGTACAAGGCAAAATCATCCTCACGAGAAGAATAAACCCCATTAACTTTACAGATACCAGGCAATGAAATTTCTTTTTCAACTTTACCAAAAATAGTATGCAAAAATAATTTTGAGGAAACATTTTTTAGGTAATTAGAAATTATTTTATTTCCACAAAAAGAAACTCCTTCTAATAAATCCTCTTTTTCAGCTAGCACATCTTCCCAGTTATCTTGGGATGGATTATTTAAACTAACTTTTACTAACTTATACTTAGGAGCTTTATAATTTGTGTAAACATAAAATTGATTACCTATGTTTTCCATTACAGCATACTCATTATCAAAATTATTAATAATAGGGATAAAACTATTTTGAGGGCTCGACAAGTCTTTAATTAACATATTTTGCCCACTTGTACTTTCGCTTCCATAAATCACCAAATAATTTTCGTCGTGTGTAACCTGAGCTGAAAAATTTCTGTCAGGATGTTGATTATCTTCATAAACTAATATATCCTCACTTTGAGATTTTCCCAATTCATGATAATACACTTTATGAAATTCGTTTTTTTGTGTAAATGCTTTTTCATAGCTTGGTTCGTTATATCTACTATAATAAAAACCATTTCCTTTCCATGAAATATCTGAAAACTTAACCCATTTTATTACATCTTTCAAATCTTCTTTTGTAAGAATATTCTTAACATGAATTTCTACCCAATCACTCCCAGCCTTTGAAATACCATAAGCCAAATACGTCCCATCTTTACTAATAGCAATACCACTTAAAGAAGTCGTTCCATCGGTTGATAAACTATTAGGATCTAATACAACTACAGGGTTATCTAACAATGAAGTTTGTGAGTAAAATACCGATTGGTTTTGTAAGCCATTATTTCGAAAAGAAAAAAACAGCTTCCCTTTTTTAAAAAGAGAATTCATTTTATCATAATTCCATAACTCCGTTAATCTACCTTTTACTTTTTCTCTGTAAGTAATTTGGGTTAAATACTGGTTCGTTGTTTTATTTTGAGAATCAACCCACTCTTTAGTTTCCTGCGAATTATCATTTTCAAGCCATCTATATGGATCTTGCACTTTTATACCATGGTAATCATCTATTTGGTTTAAAGTTTTAGTTTCCGGATAGGTCATTTGGCTAATTGTATTTAAACACAAACTTGTGAATAGAAGACTTAATAAAATTACTTTTGATGAATTCATTGTAGTTACTTTTGATATTAAAATGAAATTGGCTCAAAACAAATATACCAAAGAAGTAGAAGATACACTAAACCGCTTATCACTAAAAAATGATAAAGAAAAAACTGAGAAACTAAAAAAATATATCGGCACAAATTTAAATGTATTAGGACTTGCAACAAAAGCACAAGTGGACGCTCATAAAAAAGGATTTAGCTTTTATTCGGAAGAAAAAGTAAATACTTTTTTATTGTATCATGACATATACATGCAAAGTAAAATTTTTGAAGTGAAAAATTTAGCATTTATTTTTTTAGATAAGAATCACAAATATGTACCATTAAAAATTCAATTAAAAACGCTACCACTATGGGTAAAGTACATCGATAATTGGGCTCACTCGGATGGATTATCAAAATTTTTAACCAGATTAATTGAGAACGAGAATACAAAAAAAGACATGCTTGACATCATAAAAAAATGGAATGCTTCTAAAAATTTATGGGAACGCAGACAGTCTTTGGTATCTTTATATTATTACTCGCGGACTAAAAAACAACATATTAATTTCGAATTAACACAGCAACTTATTTTCCCTTTACTTTCAGATAAGGAATACTTTGTACAAAAAGCCGTTGGATGGACTTTACGAGAAAGTTATAATGTATATCCTAAACAGACGTATTCATTCATTAAAGCTAATATTAAAAGTATTACATCAACTGCCTTTACTACCTGCTTAGAGAAAATGACAGAAAAACAAAAACTAACTTTAAAACAAAAACGCAAAAAATAATAGTTGTAATTAGATCAGAATTTAAAACAATCATAAAATGAAAAATAAATATACTTACATATTTATATTCTTAAACCTGATAACTTGGAGTCAAAATAAAATGACACCAACCGAATATATTAGCGAGTACAAGGAAGACGCTATTAAAGAAATGTATTTACATAAAGTACCAGCTTGTATAACCTTGGCGCAAGGCATGCTTGAAAGCGGAAATGGAAACAGTAGTTTATGCAGAAACGCAAATAATCACTTTGGCATAAAATGCCACAAAGGATGGTCAGGAAAAACTTTTATGATGGATGATGATACTGCGAATGAATGTTTTAGAAAATATGAATGTGCATTAGATTCTTATAGTGATCATAGCCAATTTTTATTTTCACGTTCAAGATACTCAAAACTTTTTGAATTGCCTCTCACCGATTATAAAGGTTGGTGTTATGGTTTAAAATCGGCTGGTTATGCAACAGATCCTAAATATCCCGAAAGACTAATTGAATTGATTGAAAAATATAAGTTACATGAAATAACCATTACCGAAACTACCCCAAAACAAAATTTCCCTTCTCATGATGAGATAAAATCAAATATGGCTATTAGAGAAGTTTACCGCTTTAATCATATTCGTTTTGTTATAGCAAAAGACAACGACTCTTTTTATAAAATAGCAAATGACTTTAATTTAGAACTAGATGAAATTTTAGAATACAATGATTTATCAAAATCGGATAAATTAAGTTTTGGTCAAAAAATTTACATTGAAAAAAAACGACGGAAAGCGTTGGAACCAATTCATGTAGTTCAAAAAAACGAAACTTTAAAGTCTATTTCTCAACTACATGGCATTCGTTTAAGCTCTGTTTGTAAGAAAAACAGATTAAAGCCAGACGATAAATTAAAAGTAGGAGATGTGCTTTATTTAAGACAAAGGAAAAAAAACGAATAATATTTTTTGACAATTTAATAAAAACGTTTTAATACTTTCTTATTTTTTAATGATACTATTATTACAAGTGTTTTTTTATTAATGCTATTATTAAAGTTCATCAAAAATACATTACTTTACTAATTACCAATAATAATGAGAATACTATGAAAATAGCATTATTGGTTTACAAATTACATACTATATAAACAATAAATTATAAATTGTAAGCTAGTTTTAAAACAAAAAAGCCCTGAGAAAATCTCAAGGCTTTTTAATGTAATATTAAAAATTACTCTTTTATAAAACGTTTCGTAGTTTGTTTTCCTTCAGAAACTATTCTTACTGTATAAATTCCTTTTGCAAATGAATTAATAATTATGGTAGTTTGAGGATTAACTACTTTTTCAACAATTACTAATTTACCAATCGCATCATACAATTCAATGGTTGTATGATTAACTAATGATGCATCCATTGAAACAGATATTGCATCCTTAGCAGGATTTGGGTAAACTGAAATATTAGAACTAGTTAAATCTTTTATACCTGTACATAAACTAACACTTACAGTTTGAGTTGCAGTTGCTGAACATAAATTTGCATCGATATAATCATATGAAATTACAAAAGTACCAGCTCCTGAAACTGCCGGATCAAAAGTAGACCCGTTAACCCCTACTCCCGAGAATGTTCCACCTACCGGACTTCCTGTTAAAACCACTGGTGCATTTGTAACACATATAGGACCAGATATTGCTCCTAAAGTTACATTCGGCAATTGATTTACAGTTAATGTTACTGTTTTGACATTTGAACAACCTGCCGAAGTACCAGTAACTGTATAAGTTGTTGTTGTAGTCGGACTAACTAAAATATTTGACGTTGTAGCACCTGTATTCCATATGTAAGTAGTTGCGCCAGATGCAGTAATAGTTGCAGTAGCTCCCGAACAAATAGTTATATTACTAACAGCAACGTTTGGTACTGCATTTACAGTTACACTAACGGTTTTTGTATTTGTACAACCGTTTGTAGTACCAGTTACGCTATAGTTTGTATTTGTTGTTGGAGTTACAGAAATTGAAGCCGTGGTTGCTCCTGTATTCCAACTATAAGTAGTTGCTCCTGTTGCTGTAATATTTGCAGCACTTCCAGAACAAACAGTTGTGCTGTTAGCAACAACTGTTGGCGTTGCATTTACAGTAACACTAAGTGTTTTAGTATTAACGCAGCCCGCTGCATTTGTACCTGCTACTGTATAATTAGTTGTAATGGTAGGCGTAACCGAAATTGAAGCTGTACTTGCACCAGTATTCCAACTATAAGTTGTAGCACCTGTTGCAACAAGACTAGCTGCTGTTCCTCTACAAACTGTTGCACTACTAACTGCTACTGTTGGGTTTGCACTTACAACAATAGTTGAAGTAACAGGAGTGCTAGTTCCTGAAGCATTTGACGCTGTATGAGTAATGGTGTAAGTGCCAGCAGCAGTATAAGTTACTGATGGATTTTGAATAGTAGACGTTGGTGTTGTTGATCCAGGAAAAGTCCACGTCCAACTTGTTGGCGAATTAGTTGAAGCATCAGAGAATGCGATTGCACTACCAACACATCTTGTTGCAGCTGTTGTAAAATTGGCAACCGGCGGTGCC
>CANHPI010000091.1 GCA_947462425.1 Bacteroidota bacterium | reverse complement strand
ATTAACTTAGCAAGTATGCCAATGAAAGAAAAAGGGCGTACCAATATGTTGAAACTTAGTTACATTCAATAAACTGGTTTATTCTAGTTTTTTTGCCATTACCAACGAAGAGTTTATCTGCCTTTATCGCTGCTCCATTTATCTATTGTAATTTTGCGAAGATTCAGCAAATCGATTTTCGTTTCATCCCTAATGCATTGTATTTTGATTCAAGCATTGTAGAATCGATTATTAAAAAAAGCATGCTGATTTGACAGTATAAAATGGCCGCTGCAAAACTAAATTTATTGACGTTTTTTCAACTTTTAAAGGTCTTTTTTGGGAATGATGCCTTTGTATAGCTAACAAATTAGCAAATTACTCGTTTGTAAACTATATAAATGGAAATTTATAATTTTATCTAATTGTAAAGAGACCAAACAATAATACCACTGAATATCAAATAAATAAGTAGTTAATAATTAAATATTAGCCAACAATTTACTGTTTAGGATATACACAATTCGTATTTTAATAACCCGAAATTAAGTTAGGAATACTATTTGAATAAAAATAGTATTATGATTTCTGATAATACTTTACTAATATTGTAATAGTTAATTATTAATAATCAGATAATCATCTTTTAAATGAAAAAACTTATACTAATTATTTCAAGCTTAATTATTGGAATATCCAATTTAAAAGCCCAAACCTCAATTGAACTTACGAATAATTCAACTGGTAATATTATCACTAATAATTCGGCTATACTTGAAGATGTGGCAACTGGTGGGCAAAGTCATGTTTATATTCAATTAAAAAACATTAGCTCGTCTTCGGTAACGTATGCTGTTAAAAAAACAGAGGTTGTTATTAATTCGGGAGCTGACGCTTACTTTTGTTGGGGCGGTCAGTGTTTTCCTACTACCACAACTATAACGCCTGTGGCAAATTACAAAACTTTATTAGCAGGAGAGGTATACGCGCCTCAATCCTTTTATTATGATGAAACTGTAGCAGCAGGGTACTCTGAAATTAAATACGAAATATATAATATTAATAACACAAGTGATGCTATTACATTCACATTTAAATTTAATCCAACTTTACTAACAATTAAGGATAACTCTAATTTATTTACTTCAATTTCAGATGTATATCCAAACCCATCCTCAAGTAAAGCTCAAATTATAGTGAATTCAAAAATTAACGTTAGTAATGCTATTGTAAGCATTACTAATGCATTGGGATCTGTAATTTCATTAAAAAACATTCAATTAACTGCGGGAAAAAACAACATACAGTTAGATTCTGAAAATTTAATTTCCGGAATTTATTTTACTACAATCTCTTCTGGAAACAACAAAATTGTAAAAAAATTCACCATAAATAAATAAACAATTAACTAAACCAAATAAAAAATAACATGAAAAAACAACTACTATCATTAATAGCAGCTGGAGCAGCAAGTTCCATGTTTGCTCAGTTGCCGGTAAGCACAACGCCAACAACTAAGAACATCGTATTAGAAGAATTTACAGGTATCCATTGTGGATATTGCCCAGATGGTCATACAGTTGCAAACACTATCTATAATAATAATCCCGGAAAAGTTATTTTAATCAACATTCACTCAGGTAGCTTTGCAAATGCGGCAACTGGAGAACAAGATTTAAAAACGACTACTGGTACAGCTATAGATGCCATGCCTGGTATGGGGATTACTGGTTATCCTGCTGGAACTGTAAACAGAACTGTATTAACAGGAACTGTAATGTCTGGTGGACGTGGTTCATGGACGGGTTGGGCAAATACAATCAAAGCTCAATCAGCATATTGCAATGTAGCAGTAGAAGGTTCTGTGGATGCAGTAACTCGAGTTTTAACCTATACAGCTCAAGTATATTATACAGCTAACAGCCCTGTTACTTCAAATTCGTTAACCATTATGTTGTTAGAAGATAAAGTTTTAGGTATTCAATCTAATTATGGAAACCCACTTTATAATGCTTCAAACTATAATGCTGATGGAACCTACAATCATAACCATGTATTAAGAAAAGGCTTAACAACAGGTAATTTCGGAATTACTATTCCTGTAACAACAGCAGGAACTACATTCACTACATCCGGAACATACACTATTCCTACAACCTTTGGTGCAGTAGGCAAAACAACACCTTGTTTACTTGGGAATGTTGAATTAGCTGCCTTTGTTACTCAAAGCAGTTCTGTTACAATCAACGGCGCATATGGGCCTATTGCAATTTCAAATATTGCAAATACAAGAGATGCGGCAGTTAGTAATTTAATTGCAGATGCAGAAACATGTGCAGGAAACTTACAGCCAACGAAATTTAATTTATCAAATAATGGTAGCGCTAATATGACTTCTGCAGTTATCTCTTATTCTGTAAGTGGCGGTGCATTATCTACCTATAATTTCTCAGGAAATTTAGCCCCTTTCACCCAAACAGTAATTACTTTGCCAGCATATAGTTTCCCTGCTTCAGCATCAAATACATTAAATATTGCAGTAACAAGTGTTAATGGTTCTAATGACCAAAATACTGTAAATGATGTCGCTGTTAAAGCAATTCCTTTAACTACAAAAGTTGCTAATACACCTGCTACTATGTCTATGATTTTTAAAACTGACCAATATGGTAGTGAATTAAGTTGGGAAGTAAAAGAAGAAGTATCTGGTACAGTAGTAGCTTCTGGCGGCCCTTACACAGATTTAGCTGCATCTGGGACTTCAGTTCAGCCTACTGTAACATTTAGCGCTAATCCTAATATGTGTTACAAAACAGTAATTAATGATACCTATGGTGATGGCTATAACGCTGGTACAGGAGTTGGTGGTTATACTATCACATCTGGAGGAACTAATGTTTATACTAAATCAACAGCGTTTGCTACTCAAGATATTGCACTATGGAAAACTGCTAATACAACTGGTGTTATTGATTTAAATTCTTCAATTTCTAATATTTCAGTTTACCCTTCACCTGCTAAAAATGCAGCATCACTTTCATTAGATTTAATTCAAAATGAAAATGTAACTATTAACGTTGTTAATACAGTTGGTCAAGTTGTTTATTCTCAAAATTTAAATAACCTATCAGCGGGTAATCATATTGTTAATTTCAATGCTGAAAATTGGGCAAGTGGTATTTATAATATTAATATTTCAACAAATAATGGCACAACGAGCCGCAAATTAGTAATTGCAAAATAATTTATAAAATTAAAATTTAACAAAAGGCTTGGTGTATTTAAACTAAGCCTTTTGTTTTAATAAAGTTTATCTAAAAAAAGTGGAGACTAGAACCCACTAAAATAAACAGGGCTAAACCGAAAAGCCAAATAAGTAGGAAAAAAATAAAAACATAAATAAAATGAATTATTATTTCAAAGTTTTACAGAACTATGCGAAATTTAGCGGACGAGCAAGAAGAAGTGAATATTGGTACTTTTTTTTGTTTAACTTAATTGCTTCAATTCTTTTAGGAATTGTGGGAGGATTAATGAATACTACAATTTTATCAAACATTTACTCGTTAGCAGTTTTAATTCCAAGTATTGCAGTTGGTGTCAGAAGAATGCATGATTTAGGTAAAAGTGGTTGGTTTTTATTAATACCAATTTACAATTTAATATTAGCTTGCACCCCAGGCGTAACTGGTGATAACGAATATGGTAATGATCCTAAGGCAAATTAATAAAGATAGACTGAAAACAATATAAAACATCAAATAGCAGCAAGTAATAATACTCTGCTATAAAAATGGGCAGTGAAATTAAATATACTCAACCTTTTTAACTAAAAATAGGATTATCAATCCTAAATATGCGTTTTGTAAATAATTATTTCATTAAAAACCCTATTTTTGTAGAGCTTGGCATAAAATGTCAAGCTCTTATTATTTCATACTATGTTAAAAAAAATACTCTTTTTATTCTGTTTGTCGTTCAGTATACATCAATCGATTTCTCAAGTTTTATATTACGAAAGTTTTAATACTCTAACATTAAATACTGGAACTAATAGCACTTCTCAAACCTACTTATATGCAGATGTTCCCACAGGAATGTTTACAATAAATAATGGAAGTTTAATAGCCGATACTTTAACTGGGAATTACCCATTTAGAGCAAACGGACAAAAACAAAAAGCATGGCTTGGCTATTTACCCGCTAATGGCACTGATACATTTGCTGTATCAACATCATGGTTAAAACCAGTTGGCACAGCAGCTGCAGCATGGTTAATTACACCTACAATCAATAACATTGCAGCAAACAGTGTTTTAACTTGGGCTGCTATGGCTCCCGATGTTAATAATTTAGATGGCTACGAAGTATACATAACAACCAATACGAGCTCCTTGCCTGTTGTTGGTGATTTTACAGCAAAAGTATTTAGCATAACTGCTGAACAAAGCACCTGGCAAACTCATGGAATTTCATTAGCTAACTATGTTGGACAAAATATCCGTATTGCATTTAAAAACAATTCAACTGATAAATACCAGTTATGGTTGGACGATATTAAAGTAGAGAATATTGCAATTGCATTTGATGCAGGCGCCGTATCTCACGAAATTTATAAGTATTCTGTTATTAATACAAACAATACTATTGCAGCAACCTTTAAAAATAATGGCTATACACCTATTACTAACCTTACTATTAATTACAAAATGGATAATGGTGTTACCGTTTCCGAAATTAAAATTTTATCCCCTGCTTTAAATTATTTAGAAAGTAGAGTACTAAATTTTACTGTGCCTTATTTTTCAATTACACCGATTTATAATACTTATAAAATCTGGACAAGCTTAATTAATGGTTCCGCGGATCAATTAAATACAAATGACACCATTACAGGAGGCATCACTATTTCATCATTAGCGCCAGCGAAAAAGGTATTAGTAGAAGAATACACAGGCGCTTGGTGTGGCTGGTGCCCTGATAGTTATACTAACTTAAACTCTATTGTAACAACTAATACAAATGTGATTGCAGCATCAATACATGATAACGATAACATGGTAACCACAGAAGGTAACAATATCATTACAGATTTTGTTTCTACGTTTCCAAGCGCCACAATTGATCATCATTATTTTTCAGCTAACGAAAAAATGGATGTTGAATATACAAACTGGAACGCATACATCACACAACGCTTAGCGATGAAAGTTCCAGCAACGGTAACTATTACAAATGTAACTTTTACAAACTCTAATCAATTTGACGCTACTGTTTCAACAACCTTTGTAGGTGATGTTAAAGGAGATTATCGTTTAAATTTATACGTTAAGGAAAATAACGTTTACGGCCCTGCTTCAGATTATACAGATAATCAATGGAACCAACATAGCTATTTATATAACATTGGTTCATCACCTTACTATCAATTAGGAAGCTATTTAAATTCAACAACTTATTTATTAAACGCTAATGAATACAAACATAAATACGTCATTAATCATATTGCTGATGGCTCATTTGGCGGGGCAGGAATTATACCAACAAACAGTACTACCATTGGACAAACCTATAGTAAAACTTATTCATATACATTGCCAACTACAACAACTGGTGAGTTTAGATATAACGCAGATAATATATATTTAATTGGTGTATTAAGCGAATATGATATCAATACAAAAAGCCGCTCAATTCTAAACTCTTTTGAAGTAAAACTAACTAACAATGCTGAAGTTTTGGTTGGCATTAAAGAAAATAAAAAAGCTGATATTCAATTAAATATTTTTCCAAATCCAACCTCTGATGTTTGTAATTTAACGTATACTTTACAAAATGATGAATTTATAAAAATATCAGTTTATAATACTTTAGGAGAACTTGTTTATACTGAAACAAAAAATATTAATGCCGGTAATGTAACACATGAATTAAATGTAAGAGAATTGCATTCAGGAAACTACAGTGTTCAGATTTCTTTTAAAAACAATACTATCACTAAAAAACTAACCATCATTAAATAATACAATGATTGTAATTACAGGTGCCGCAGGCTTTATAGGAAGTTGTTTAATTACTAAATTAAATAACGAAGGTCACGAAAATTTAATTTTAGTAGATGATTTTTCTCAACTACAAAAAATTGAAAATTACCATACAAAAAGTTTTGTTCAAAAAATTGAGCGTTCCGAATTCCTGCAATGGTTTGAAGAACATGCTGCTGAAGTAACTTTTGTTTACCACATAGGCGCAAGAACAGATACAACCGAGTTTAATGTAGAATTATTTAATGAGTTAAATTTAAATTACACAAAATCAATTTGGACAACCTGCACCAAACATTTTATTCCTTTAGTATATGCCTCATCAGCTGCAACTTATGGCTTAGGAGAATTTGGTTATGATGATGATGAAACTAAAATTAATTTATTAAAGCCATTAAACCCATACGGAGATAGTAAAAATGATTTTGACAAATGGGCAATTACACAAAAGAGTAGTCCACCAAAATGGGTAGGTTTTAAATTTTTTAATGTGTATGGTCCAAATGAATTTCATAAAGGAAGAATGGCTTCCGTTATTTTTCATTCCTTTAACCAAATCAACGAAAAAGGGGAAGTTAAATTATTTCGTTCACACAATCCAAACTACACCGACGGAGGACAATTAAGAGATTTTGTTTATGTTAAAGATTTAATTGATGTACTGTATTTTGCATTTACAGCTCAATTAAAAAACGGCATTTACAATTTAGGAAGTGGTAAAGCTCGTCCATTTTTAGATTTAGCTAATGCAACTTTTAAAGCCTTAGGTAAGGAAGCACGCATAGAATATATTGACACGCCTATTGATATCAGAGACAAATACCAATACTTTACAGAAGCAAACATGAGTAAATTAATTGCTCAAGGTTATAAAAAACCTTTTACAAGTTTAGAAGATGGTGTGCATGATTATGTAAGTAACTATCTAGTAGGCAAACGTTATTTTTAATTTTATTTGAATATTTCTCATAAAAAGTGAGTCAGACTTTTTCGTCAATCTTTTGCAAAGAAGCAGCAAATGAGTTTATACATCATTTCATAATTCATTATTATAAATATATCAAAACAAAAAAATCCCTCCGCCATCTGGCGAAAGGATTTTGAGCAATTTTAAAAGTTTAACCCTTAATTATTCCCTAGTCAATTGCTTTATCTTAATTTAAACTAATTGCAGGAATTTTTCCTTCCTGAATTAATACTAAAGTTTTCTTTTTATGATCTTCAAAACTACCAAAAGCCAATGCATCTAGCATTTCTGTACGAGACATGTTTGGATTTCCAAATTGCTTTTTAATGTCTTCAGAACAACGATCTACGTATTTTTCAAACTTGTTAGGAGCCCATAAATAATCTTTTTTTATAGCTTCTTTTTCAATTTTAAATTCCTCTGGTAAACCACCTTCAATTTTTGATTTAATATCTAAACCTTCGTACGTTTTTGGTAATTGACGATTGTCAAACAAAAATGGCTTCGAAATCATGATCACATGTTTCTTTCGTTTTGGGTCAATCATTGATAAACCTTCAATTCTTAGTCCCTTTTTTTTAAGAGAACCGAATTTGGTTTCAAAGTTTTTTAAAATCTCAAACATGATACAATAGTTGCAGTTATTAACAAAAGTACCCCTTAAATTGTTAATAACCTAACTTATTAGACGAATAATACTTATTTGACCTATAAATATTTGTTTAAATAATGTTTATTTGATGTTAATTATCTGTTATTTATTTGCTTAAAAGATATTTAATATATTGATAATCAGTAATTTAATGTTAAGTAAATTATCTGTTAAAAACTAAAAAATAGATGTTATTCTAAAGTGCTTTTTTTGCACCAAAATCTAAAATACTATCTATGAATTTATAAGGTTTGTATCCATTTATTGCTGCTTGATGATAAATACATGTTGCGGGCGTCATACCAGGCAACGAATTTACTTCAATAAAAACAACTTCAATATGATTTAAATCAAAAATCCGCACAAATGCATCAATTCTGCAATAGCCTATAATATTTAAAACTTTTGCAGCAGCTCCTAATGTTTCTTTTACTTTATTCGAAATAATTTGTCGTTCTTTTTCGTCTCTTGAATATCTTGCTGGAGTAATATTTTGTCCTTGGCCTGCTAAAAACTTTTCTTCTAAACTCAATATATCGCCTTCAGCTAATGCTTCTGATGCCTCAAACACTTCGTACTCAATTTGCCCTTTTGCATTTATATGAGTGAGCATACCACCCGTAATTTCTAAAAAATGCTTAGCATTATTTTTACTGATTAACTCTTCTACAAGAAGTACTTGTTTTTGCGGAAATTCTTCTTTTGCTTTTATATGTAAAGTTTCTGCAGCGTTATTATCAAATTCTTCAGTTGGTCTAAATATTAACGTAGCAAAAGCTTGAAATTCTTCAAAGTTTTTAATTTTTTTAACTGCGCTACTACAACCATCATCCACTGGCTTTGCAATGAATGGATACACATATTCATTTTGTAAGGACTGTTTAATTTTTTCCTTATCGTTTGTCCAATCTTCTTTTGTAATTAAACAATGTTTGGCTGCCAAAAAACCATGCTGCATTAAAATTTCGTTCGTTCTATACTTATCAATTGTGATAGATGAACTTTCTTTTCCTGAACCATTATAAGTTAATCCCACTTTTTCTAATTGTTCTTGTATGGCTCCATCTTCTCCTGGTCTGCCATGCAAAGCAATAAAAACTTGTTTAACCTCTTTCGCTAAATCTGAATAAGTTAATTGCCTTGGTTCAATTAAATTATTCGGAGAACCATATTTATCCGTAATCGTTTTACATTCGGTAATAATTTGTTTTACAACCGGATGAATTTTCCAATTATTTACTTTGTCTTTAATATCATCGGCATT
>CANHPI010000090.1 GCA_947462425.1 Bacteroidota bacterium | reverse complement strand
TTTTAAGTTATTAGTTGCTAGTTCTCAGTTTTTAGTGCTAGGAAATTACCTTCACTAAATCTTTTACTGTTATTGCTTTTTTCTTTGCTAGATTCAAATCATCATCTATCACAGTGATATGCCCCATTTTGCGGAAAGGCTTAGTGGTTGTTTTTCCGTATAAATGAATATACACACCTTTGTATTTGATGGCATCAGTTAAGCCTTCATATTTTGCTGCACCTTCATGATTTTTTTCGCCTAACAAATTAATCATCACAGCAGGTTTAATAATACTTGTATCGCCCAATGGTAAATTTAAAATAGCACGTAAATGTTGTTCGAACTGAGAGGTAATATTTCCTTCAATAGTTTGATGTCCGCTGTTATGTGGCCGAGGTGCTACTTCGTTTACTAATACTTTACCATCTTTAGTCACAAATAATTCAACTGCAAGTATACCAACGATATTTAATTTCTCTGCAATCTTAATTGCAATTTCAGTAGCTTGTTTATCAATGCTTTTTTTAATGTTGGCAGGCGAAAATAAAAACTCTACTAAGTTAGCTTCCGAATTAAATTCACACTCTACAGCAGGAAAACATTTTGTTTCTCCGCTTTCGTTACGAGCCACAATTACCGAAATTTCTTTTTCAAAATCAACCAGGCGTTCCAATACACTTGGCACTTCAAAAGCATGTTCTATTTTATTAGGATGCCCTAATTTAACAACACCTTTCCCGTCATAACCCCCAGTGCGCATTTTTTGAAAAAACGGAAAAAAATCTCTGTATTTTTCAATTTGAGTTTTGTTTTCTACTAAAAAAAAATCAGGGCTTGGAATATCATTACGTTGATAAAACATTTTTTGTAATCCTTTATCTTTAATAATTTCAATTACCTCAGGTTGAGGAAATACTTTTTTTCCAAGCTTTTGTAAATCCTTTAAAGCCTCTACATTTACGTTCTCAATTTCAATAGTAATAATGTCTTTATCCTTACCAAATTTATAAACAGTATCGTAATCTGTTAAACTACCTTTTGTAAATTCATTTGCAATTGCTTTACAAGGTGCGTTTGCGTCAGGATCTAAACAACAAACATAAAGATTATAATTGATGGCGCTTTGTATCATCATTCGGCCAAGTTGTCCTCCGCCTAATACACCAATTTTTATTTTATCGGGTTGAAAATAAGTCACGATTTAAAGGTAAATATTTTTTTACTAAAATTAAGATTTAAGTACGTTTGTGATTTTTGGGCGTGCCCCTGCAAAGTGGCAGCAGGGTCAGGCTTTACACTACAATCTTTGCATCTAAAAAGATGCAAAGGATTTTCGTTGCAATCCTTCACGCTCTTATGTAGATTTTAGTTTAATTAGTTAGAATGCGTTAGGGATGCAAACGTAAATCCTTTTTTACTCGCCAAAGCGAGATAAAAAGATTGTAGTGACAGCCCGTCCGCTTCTCGCGGGAACGCCCAAATTCTTCACATAAAAAAACCGCTTTAGAGCGGTTTCTTTATTTTATTTTGCTGCTTTTTTAGCTGCTTTTTTAGGCGCTGCCTTTTTGGCTGCTGCACCTGCCGCTATTTCTTCTGCTGTAACTGCTTTAGTTTTTTTACGTGGACGAACGTTTCCAAATGAACCTACTTGAATTTTTCCACGTCTTGTTTTTTGATCGCCTTTTCCCATGATAAATGTGTTTTATAAATTAATGTTCTCAAAAATAGCTTAATTAATACTATTTTCAAACATAAAAGTTAAACTAAGTATAAATTTATACTGTTTTTAAAAGCGTTTATTAGGATTAAATGGTTTTGTGGGCTTTTCTATCGTTGTTAAAATAGATATCATTTTTTGTTTATCACCCAATAATTTTTTTGCTTCCATAACATCTAAGTCATATTTCAAAGAAGTCTCAATGCGTCCTCTTTGAAACTCAAAACGCGATGCTAATTCTTCTTCTATAAACTGTTTAATTTCAGGTTTAAAGCGCATTAAATCGTCCTTTTTATTAGCGTTCATTTTATTGAGTAATGCTTCATATTCTACTTTTATACTTTCGTAATACTTTTCATTTGAGGCATCTAATTTTAGATCTTCTAAAGCAAAATCACTTTGAGTTTTGTAGTTATAATCTTTATTCTTTAAGTAAGTTATAAAGTCGTCATAATCTGTATCAGACAGAGAAACGTTTGATGCAGTTGTATTAAATTCGGGATGCTTCAATAAATAATAATTTACAAAAGTAAATACATGATTTTTAGATATTAAAGTAGCTAAAATATTACTGTACTTAATTGGTTCTGTTTTGTAATCAGGTAACACTCCTGCTCCATCATAAATAATACGTCCGTTTTTAGTTTTAAAAGCTGTTATTAACGAATCAGGAACTTTTTCAACCCTACCCTCCTCATCTTTGTGTGTGTAATCTAATGCTTGTATACAGCGCCCACTTGGTATATAATATTTAGCAACAGTAACTTTTAATTTTGTGTTATAAGTTAAATCTCTAGTTTGTTGAACTAAACCTTTGCCAAAAGAACGTTGGCCTAAAATCACAGCCCTATCTAAATCCTGCAATGCACCCGAAACAATTTCTGATGCTGATGCTGAATTATTATCCACTAAAACAACCAAAGGCATTTGAGTATCAACGGGAGTATAAAGAGAAAAATATTGTTTATTCCAGTCTTTTACTTTTCCTTTTGTAGAAACTACTTCATTATTTTTTTCTACAAATAAGTTAACAATATTAACTGCCTCATTTAAAAGTCCACCAGGGTTGCCTCTCAAATCTAAAATTAATGACTTACAATTTTTTTCTTTTAATTTCAATAAAGCTTCCTTCACTTCGCCCGAGCAATTATCTGTAAAGCTTGTTAGTTTTATATAACCAACTTCTTCATTTAACATGTTGTAATAGGGCACAGCTTTTACTTTAATCTCCTCACGGTTTAAGTTTACATCAATTGGCGCCGTTTTACCTAAACGAACTATTTTTAATTTAATAGGAGTGCCAGCCTGACCTTTAAGCATGTTGGTAATATCTTCGGTTTTTTTACCAACTACATTCGTTCCATTCACTTCAATAATCTCATCACCTGCTCTTAAACCTGCTTTAAAAGCCGCGAAATTTTCATATGGCTCAGTAACGGTTATTTTTTTATCAACATCCTGAATTAAAGCACCAATTCCACCATACTCTCCGGTAGTCATAAATCTATAATCCTCAATATCATTTTCTGTATAATAATTTGTGTAAGGGTCTAAAGATGCTAACATGGCCTCAATGCCTGTTTTCATTAATAATCCGGGTTTTGTTTCATCAACATAAGCAATATTTAACTCACGATATAGTGTATTAAATACATCTAAATTTTTAGATACTTCAAAATAATCCTGAGAAAAATTAAATGCAAAAACCGAAGCAATGCACAAACAAATTATTACAATATATTTTTTCATTTTTTGATTATTAAATTTTCAATATAAAAATAAGGTAAAAATTGTATTTAATTTTCGCTTTTATGTTTTTTTATAAAACAAATAATGTAGCGCTTTGTTTGTTATCATAATAGATTTAATAATTCGAAAAGGGGTTTTACACATTTGTAAAAAATAACTATTGTTGTTTTTATAAATTTATTATTAAAAAAATCCCCGAGTTAAGATAAATAAACCCATTAAACAGTAATAAAATGGCAATGCAAAAACTCACAATTCCCATGTTTCCTTTAAATATGGTTTTGTTACCCGGCGAAACAAAAACGCTTCACATTTTTGAAGAGCGCTATAAACAATTAGTCACTGATTGTTTACAAAATCAAGCCCATTTTGGCATTCCATTTATAAACCAAAAATCAATGGGTGATTATGGCATAGAAGTTAAAATTAGCAATGTTATCAATTGCTTTGAAAATGGAGAAATGGATATTGCCATTGAAGGAGTGCGGGTTTTTAAACTGATTGATTATTCTGTAGTACTTCCGCCAAAATTATATGGCGCAGGTATTATACAATATGAAGAAGATTTGAATGAAAAACCCTCACTTTTGATTCAGGAATTAATAAAAGATTATATGTGGATTTCTCAAGAAAACATAATTTCTATTGATGCTTTTGATAGTTCTACAATTTATGATATAGCTCGTTTATTAGAACTATCTTCACTAGATAAATATGAATTAATAAAAGCAAAAACTTCTGCTAAAAAAGAAGCATTTTTAAAACCGAAAATCAGATTGTTCATTCATTTAATAAAAACCGAAAATGAACTGAAATCTAAGTTCATATTGAATTAGTTTTTTTAGTTCATGAAATTAATTTTCTTGAGACTTTAAAAATAGTTCGGATTAAGGCATAAAAAAATCCTCTCTCGAAACCGAAAGAGGATTTTTTGTGTTAAGAATTAAATTTATTTTTTAGCCGGAGCAGCATTATTTTCAGCAGCAACCGCACGAGTTGTTGTTACAGAAACAACCGATACGTTTTTAGCATTTAATAATGTTGCACCTTCGATAGTAATATCTCCAACAGAAACCGAATTACCGATATCTAATTTAGAAATACTTACTTCAATAGAATCCGGTAAATCTGCTGCAATACCACGTACTTTTAATTTACGCATTTTTAAAACTAACTTCCCTCCTTTTTTAACACCTTCAGATTGACCTGTTAAAACTACTGGAATATTAGCCGTTACGGGTTTCCCTTCAACAATTTGTAAAAAGTCAGCGTGAATTAATTTGTCAGTGATTTTATGATATTGTGCTTCTTGTAAAACAGTTTTGTATACTTTACCATCTAAATCAATTTCTACGATGTGTGCATTTGGAGTGAAAATAACAGGTTTAAATGCACGCTCATCTGCTTGAAAGTGAATTTGTTCTGTTCCACCATAAATTACGCAAGGTACAAGTCCTTTTAAACGGATTGCTTTAGCGTCTACTTTTCCTACGTTCGTTCTTAACGAACCGCTCAATTTTACTGATTTCATTTTGTTTATTTTTTTGTGATATATTTAAAATGCTCGCTCATTTTATTTACATCGATTTTTTATTTAATGCGAGTGTAATTACATTATAAAATTACTACTAATGGATTCATAGTTTTGTACACTATGAATTACTTTAGCAAATAGTTCAGCAACGCTGAGCACTTTAATTTTAAGACTTTGTTGTTTTAAAGGAACTGTATCAGTTACTATTAATTCCGTTAATTTAGAGTTTTCAATATTTTCATAGGCCTTACCTGATAAAATAGCATGAGTACAAACTGCTCTAACACTTAAGGCTCCTCGTTCCATCATCATATCTGCAGCCTTACACAAAGTGCCGCCAGTATCTACTAAATCATCTACTAAAACTATATTTCTTCCTTCTATTTCACCAATTGCAGTCATGTGATCAACAACATTGGCTTTTGTTCGTTGTTTATAGCAAATTACGATTTCAGATTTTAAATGTTTGGAATAAGCATTTGCGCGCTTACTACCTCCCATATCAGGAGCTGCAATGGTTAAGTTAGGTAAATTTAACGATTGTATATATGGTAAAAATATAGATGAGGCATATAAATGATCAACAGGGATATCAAAAAATCCTTGAATTTGGTCAGCATGCAAGTCCATGGTCATTACACGGGTAGCACCTGCTAAAGCAAGCATATCAGCTACTAATTTAGCACCAATGGCTACACGAGGCTGATCTTTTCTATCCTGACGGGCATAACCAAAATAAGGAAGAACTGCAATTACTTCTTTTGCTGATGCGCGTTTTGCAGCGTCCAACATTAATAACAATTCCATTAAATTATCAGTTGGCGGCATGGTTGACTGAATTGCAAACACACTTTGTCCGCGAATACTTTCATCGTAAGACACTTGTATTTCGCCATCGCTAAAGCGATAATGAGACATTTTACCCAACTCTTTTCCGTAAGAATCGGCAATCTGTTCGGCAAGAGAGTTTGTTGCACTACCTGAAAATAATCTAACGTCTGTTTCCATTTTTTTTAGCGATGCAAATGTATCAATTTTAGTGGTTTTTACAATATTTTCAATTGTTTTTTTCGATTCATTAAAATTCTGATTACATTTGCAGCCCATCATTATCATTTAAAGTACTGATTTTGAGAAAATGCCCAGCTGGCGGTCCCGATAACTATCGGGAGGTAAACGAGCCAGGATTGCAGAGTAAGCAATACAAAAAACTAAATGCCCAGTTGGCGGAATGGTAGACGCGCTGGTCTCAAACACCTGTGGGAAACCGTGCCGGTTCGAGTCCGGCACTGGGTACTAAGCTTGATAGCTTCCAAATGTCAAGCTAAAAATAAACCTCATTTTCGCAAGAAAATGGGGTTTTTTGATTTAAGAGAATCAACTAAATTTAAAAGAGTTTATTTTCAAGGAATTAATGTTCGAGTCAGTCCAGTTTCTGTTTAAAAACTGTATTTTAGGTCTCAAATTACACAAAAATGACGAAAGACCCATATCCAAAAGCATATCTCTTTTGCAAAAAACATTTTTAAAATGAAAACAGATCAGCATTAAAAAAATCAATATGAAAATCATGAGATATCTTATTTTAATAATAAACATAATATTAATGTTTCCCAAACAAGTTATCGGACAAAAATCAGGAATTGAGATTAGCTATATGGATACGTCTATAAATCCAAGTAAAGAATTTTATACATACTGTAATGGCTCGTGGTTAAAAAACACAAAACTACCTGACAATGAATCAAAATATGGAACTAAAATGGAAATAAGAAATCAAAATAGAATTAACATTAAAAAAATCTATGACGACATTTCAGCAGGAACTATCAAATCATCAAATCCTAATATAAATAAATTGGTAGATTTTTATAAGATAGGAATGGACACTTTAACAATAGATAAACAAGGATATGAACCAATACTTAATCAGTTAAATCAAATTAGTATTATTCAATCAAAAGATGATTTCATTAAACTGAAAGCAAAATTTGATTTATCAGGAATAAAATTACTATTTGGTTATGAAATTATGGCTGATTTAAAAAATAGTAATAAAAATGCATTTTATATTTTTCAATATTCCGGTGGTTTAGGCGGAAGAGATTTTTATCTGGAACCTCAATTTGAAACTAAAAGAATTGACTATCAAAACTATTTGTCGAAACTATTTGGCTTAATTGGTGTAAAAGAAAATGAAATCAAAGAAAAGGTAAATAATGTTTTTCAATTTGAAAAATTATTGATTGAAAACGCGATGACAAACACTGCTATGCGCGACATTGAAAAAATGTATAACAAGTATACAAAGGATGAATTGGCAGTTTTAACTCCTGAATTCAAATGGAATATATATTTTAAAGAACTTGGAATTAAACAGCCTGATACAACCATTGTCGCAACTGTAGATTATTTTAAGCGACTTAATGATTTACTTAAAAGTACTACAGTCACAACATTAAAAGACTATGCTACAGCAAATTTACTTATATCATGTGCGCCATATTTATCAAATGATTTCGCCAAGGCACTAAGCCAATTTAATGAAGGGGGAGGTAATACAATTAAATGCAAGCCTCGATGGGAAAAAATACATGAAATTGTAAACTTTTGTATAAGCGATTTATTAGCGGAAGAGTACGTTAATAGATACTTTGATAGAAATGTAAAACAAAATATAAATAAAATAATTGATAATATAAGTAACACCTATGAAGAAAGGATAAACTCGAATTTATGGTTATCTGATTCTTCGAAAAAAGAAGCTATAAGAAAACTTAAATTGGTCACAAGAAATATAGGTTATCCCGAAAAATGGGATGATTATTCAGGTTTAGTTATTACAAAAGAAAGTTATTGGGGAAATATTTGTAGAATTAATGCATTTAAGTTTAAACAAAATATAAATCAATTACAAAAACCTGTTGATCGAACTAAATGGCTGGAAAACACTTTAACTGTTACGGCATACTATAATCCTTCGACTAATGATATTACTTTTCCAGCTGCCTTTATACAAACGCCTTACTATAATTATAGTTTTGACGCCGCTGCAAATTACGCTCGTATCGGGTCTATTATTGGGCATGAATTCACACATGGATTTGATGATAACGGTGTGAAATTTGATGCGGAAGGCAATATGAGAATGTGGATGACAACAACTGATTACAATAATTTTAAGCTAAGAAAAAATAAAATAATAGAGCAGTTTAATTCTTACATTGTAATTGATTCTTTGCATGTCAATGGTAAATTAACACAAGGAGAGAATATTGCAGAACTGGGAGGGGTAACAATTGCCTTTTATGCCTACAAAAAAACACTAATTGGAAAAAAGCTAAAAATAATTGATGGATTTAATGATGAACAAAGATTTTTTATTGCCTATGCCCAAGGCTCTAAATACATTGCTAAAGATTCAGAACTTCGTAAGATTCTATCTACAGATAGCCATACACCCGCCAAATATAGAGTAAATGGAGTGCTTACAAACTTTGATGAATTTTATAAAGCTTTCCAAATAAAAGAAAATGATGAAATGTATACAGCTCCTAATAAAAGAATCGTAATATGGTAAATGATTTTTTTATTGCTTTTTAAATGGTTCATTTTTTTTATAGTGCTTCAAAGCATAGGAGCTAATACAAAAGTACAATTTTTTCAATTATTGATTTGTTTTACCAAACAAGTTATAAGTGAGACAATCTTAGTCCAGCATTATTCTTACAGTCATTTTTTCTTTGATTGATTTTTACAGGCAGGGATTTTAGTCCTCTTTCAAAAGGTGCCCGTACAAATCCCAAATCCCAGTAAGATCCCTAGTATCTTCAAGGATGCCGTTCATATTTGGAATGGAAAAGGGTTTACTAAGCCGGACTTTATAGAGAGATCTTTAAAAGTTCGGCTTTTGTTTTTTACTTATTTTTAATGCCTCAACAAGGTGCAATATTCACTCCAGGTTAAGTACAAATTTAATTACTAAAACAGTGCAAATTAAAAGTTCA
>CANHPI010000089.1 GCA_947462425.1 Bacteroidota bacterium | reverse complement strand
TGGCCGAGTTCGGATCTTATAGAGTAATTACTTAACCACATTTTATAATTTTTTTGAATAATAAAGTGTTTTTTTACTTTCATATACAAATTATGAAAGTAATTTTTAAAAAATTAAATTTTCTTTGGGGCTTCGCCCCAAACCCCAATTATCAAATTGTTAAATGAATCAAATAACTCTTCGACAAGCTCAGGGTAAAATTAATCCTTAAGGCAACGAACAGAATACCCCCACACTATAGTAGAATTAGGTGGAGGGGGAACACCGTCGCCACTAAATTTATAATTAAGGTCACAGTAATAACCATAACCAAAATTAGAATACCACCATTTACCGTGGGCGCCAATGTCGAGGAATGATCCATCGTCGGTACGGCACCCGCCCGGAAGACCATTAAAACCAGATTCGTTGGTGCCGTTACCGTTTTCCCACCACCCTTCCGTTGATTTCATTTTATATCCAGCTATTTCTTCACCACCCAAAAAATTGGTTAACGTTGTCCACTCTTCACCTGTGGGTATGTGCCATCCTTCTGGTGCTAAACCTCTTTGGTCATTTACAGCATACCAATTATACAGTTTGCCATATTCTTCACCGTTTGCAGGGTCATTATTATAATAACAACAAGCAGGCATGTGGTTTTCGCCGGCGCGTTTCCATTCATCTTCTGTTTTTGCTTCTGGTATCAGGTCTCCATTTCTAAAATGGTCAACATTTAGATTTGTGCCCATCCATCTTTGATTTCCAATGACAACACTTTTAGAAGGTCCACTGGTAGCAATTAAAATAATTACTAGCAAAATTAATCCAGCAATTACACCAATTATAATACCTGTGGGTTTCTTTTTTTCTTTTTCTATATTGGATGTTGTATTGCTTGTAGGCTGAGCATTTTCTTCTTTTGGAGTTATGGTTTGCGATTTAGTATTTTCTACAATCGTTGCTTCCTCTTTGTTTTCATGAGCGGAAGTAGGATTGTTCAATTCGCTTAACCAGGCATTACAATTTTGAAAGCGTTCTTCTCTGTTTTTTGCACAGGCTTTTTTTATGATGCCATTGTATTTGCTGTTGCCACTTATTTCGGGTAGTGGTTCATACACTATTTTATTAAAAATATCGAATTGTGATTCGGTAGTTGAATTATAAGGTGCTTTGCCGTTTACTGCATAATACAAGGTTACGCCTAAAGAATAAATATCGCTACGATGATCTATTGTTTTATCTGCCTTTACCTGCTCGGGGCTCATGTAAGTTGGCGTGCCTATTTGCGTTCCGGTTTGTGTCATTTCATTGCTTTGCCCAAATAACTTAGCGATGCCAAAATCTAATATTTTTACCTGTCCATCAGGCAATATAAAAATATTAGAAGGTTTAATGTCTCGGTGTACAATGCCTTTATCATGCGCATACTGAAAAGCTGAAAGTATTTGTGTAAACACTTCATTGATGTGTTTGTCGCTCAAGGCACCATTTCTTTTTATTTTTTGGCTGAGGTCTTCTCCCTCCAAATACTCCATAATAATACAGAGGTGTTGAGGTTGATCATCAAAATCAATCACTCGGGTAATGTTAGGGTGATTTAACGAAGCCATCATTTTTGCTTCATTTATAAAGCGCTCCCTAATTTGTGCATTGGCAGATAGAATTGGGTTGAGGACCTTAATGGCTACCTTGGTACCAAGCATTTCGTGTTCAGCTTCGTAAACAGAGGCCATGCCGCCTTCGCCTATTAGGCGAGTGATTTTGTATTTACTAATTGTAGTATTAATCATATCATGTGTTGATAAATTATGTTTTAATTCAATAAATTCAACTTTTTATCTCTTAACTCGAGAGATGGGAATTTTATAGAGATTATTTCCAAACACAACTGGCACCTGAGCGCCATTGCTTTTTTGAGTAACGGCTTGTTTTGTATAAAGGAACAGCTCACCAACGGTTACATAAGAATCTTTATTTAAATCAGCAGAACCACGCATACCTTTAATAAAAAAGTAACTAAAAATTCCTTGTTGAAGGTCGGTTGTTTCACCCGATGTTTGATTTGATTTGGATGACATAATTACTCCTAGTTTAGTATCTTTTAATCTAATGTATGTTTCTTCAGAAGCATATTGATTGGAAGTGTTACCAATGCTGCCAGAGTAGCAGGCATCGGCAATACATAATTTATATTTGGCTTTAGATTGCTTAAAACAAGATTTTACAAAATCGTGTGAAAGTTTTTGCTGAGTATAATTTGATGGACAAAAGTTGCCTGGGCTTCCGTGCCCTGAAAAATAAAAAATGACATAATCGTTTTCACTTGCTTGTGATAAAATTGATTTTAATGCATTTTGAATGTTTTGACAAGACGCGTTTTCATTTAATAATATTTTTACATTTCCATTTCCTGTTTCAGCAGGAAATGCTTTCATTAAATTATTATAAAAAATTTTAGCGTCATTATCAGCATATCTTAAATCGGAGAGAACACCTTCATAATCAGAAACCCCTACAATCACTGAAAAAAAACGAGGTGCATTTTTTTCGAATGTTAAGCTTTTAGTTGAATCTGTAACTACTAAATTTAGCTGCGCTAGCTGTTGATTCAATGAGTCTGTATTGTAATTCCATGATGTTTTCCCATTTTCCCAGTATCCTTCTATTACTTTACCTGATTTATATTTCATTACACCGTATCCGTTTGGTAAATTATTTTCGAATGAACCTGTATAAACATCATTGTTTTTAAATTGATAAGAGCCGTATTCTTTTTTATCATTTAAAAATAACCCTTTGTATTGCTCACCATTTTTGTAGGTGTAAATACCAAAACCGTCTCTTAAGTTATTGTTAAACGAACCTTCGTATTTGTCCCCACTTTTATAAGTGTAAATTCCATTTTTTTTAAATCCTTTTTCAAAATTACCTTCAAATCTACTGCTGTCAGGATAAATTTTTGTACCAAAGCCGTTTTCGCAATCTCCTTTTAAACATTGAGATAAAATTTGATTATTTGAGATAATCAAAACATAAATAAAAGCTATGCATTTAATAAAATTAATCATATAAAATTTAAATTTAATTGGCTTATATTGACTTGGTAAGAATATTAAGAATATTAATAATATTTTTACTTTTTCACGCGGGTATAAATAGTTTCTTCCCCTTTATCATTTACCAGCACCATACTATAATCATTAATTTCTTTTACAACACTCCCTTTGTCCTGTTCTTTTTCATACTCTTTTAATATTGATTCTTTTATGGCTTCTTCAACAATTTTAGGGCTAACTTCAATGGATTTTAGTTTTTCGTAAATTTTACCATCAGTGTATGACCAAGTTCCAATCATTTTTATTTTTATTTTCATTGAAACATTTTCAATAACATCTTCCGAAACAGTAGCATCAAATTTTAAATCACCATTTTTATAATACGTTACTTCTGCGGCAAGGGTTGTTTTATTGATTTTTGCACTACAAGTATACCAGCCGGGTATTTTTTTCTCGTAGTTTGTGCCCGTGCAAGAGAGGAAAAGATTACTAAAAAAAAGTAAAAAAACTGCAGGCAATAGTATTATATAAAAACGACTAATTTTCATTTGGTTTATTTTTTTTATTAGGATTTGATGTTTCAGTTTTTTCTTTTTTGCTATCCTCGTTTTTAAGCTTTCCGTTTTTTACTTTTTCATTTTTAGAGTCATCTTTATTTTCATATTTTTCAGATGCTTCTTTCTTTATTTTTGAATCATCAATTTTAATTTGATTGTTTTCTTCAGGATTTTGATCAGATTTATTATCATTTATATTCTCTTTTTCTTGTTTGCTAATTTTAGTTTTTTTATTGATTTTATTATTAGGAACATTATCATTAATAAAAAAGTTATAACTGATTATTAAAAGTAAAACTACAATAATACCATAGAGAATTGATACGGGTATTTTTTTCTTTAGCTTATGATTGATAGATTGATGAGAATGGTTTTGATTCTCTTCAAAATTATCATTGGTTACTTGTTTTTTTACAACTTCTTCAACAGAAATTTTTTCTTGATTAGAAAAATTAGTTTTAGGTTCATTAATTACACTATTAAGTTGTATTGAAACTTCATCTAATTTAAAAACGATAGCAGTAAAATTATCTCTGGAGTGAACAGAGCATTCGGCTTTAATTTTATTTAGTATCTCATCAACATTTCTTTCGCTTGTAAAAAGAGCAATTAAATCATCATCACTCCAGCTCTCTAAAATTCCATCCGAACACAAAAGAAAAGTATCATTAACCTGAAGGTCAGTTAAAGTAGCATCATCAATTAATACAGGTTTATGGGAGCCCTGAATTGCTCTAGTTATAACATTAGATTTAGGATGATTTATTGCTTCTTCCTCTGTAATTATTCCTGCTTTAACGGCTTCGTTTACCCAGCTATGATCAACAGTTTTAAATACAATATTTCCATTTCTGAACTGATAAACTCTGCTATCACCACACCATGCAACGTAAAGTGAATCACTTTTAATATGAGCTAACGTTAATGTTGTTGCCATACCCATCGTTTCGGGATGTTGTTCGATATGACTTGTTAATTTAGCCTCAACAAATTTTATTGCGTCATTTGCAGTAATTTCAGTTTCAGAATTAAACAGGTTTATAAATTCCCTTACAACAATATCGGATGCAATTTCACCTTTTTCAGAACCTCCAACTCCATCACAAACAACATAAGTTTTGTTTGGATTAATTGCGCAATTATCTTCATTGTTACTTCTTTTTCCTAGTTCGCTAATATAATTAGCCGAGTTAATTTTAATCATATTTAAACAAAATCTAAGTTAACAGAACTATCACCAAAAGAGGAATCAGAATAATTATCTGAACTACCGTAATTATCGAAATCCGTATCATTCATTGCTGTTAAATAACTATCATCTACATTAGACATGTCAACAGGGGTATCTTCGAAAGATTGCCAGTCGGTTTGAGCGTAATCTGTGGTTTCATTTGTTTCAATTGCATCAAAAGTATTATCATCGATGTTAGTATCATATTCAGGCAATACCTCTGAAATTAATTCATTAGATTCCGGTGTAATTATTTCTGCATTTTGTCCGGGTATATTTAATTGATGTCCGGTATAAATCATATTTGGATCATTGATTTGTGGATTATGCGCCATTAATTCTTCTACAGTTGTATTATTTTGAGCAGCAATTTCGGACAAGGTATCACCTGATTGAATTGTGTACGATGAAGTTTCCGGAAAATCAGTTACCTCAGGAATTTCGCAATTTAAATCAATTACGTCACTGTTAGGATTGAAAGAAACATAATCATTTTGAGAAGCTGGTTGAACATCACCCATTAACAATTGGTCTAAAGTTTCGCCAGTAGCTGTGTAACTTACACTTGTACCGTCAACCATTTCTGCATTCATGGTCATTGAATCAATTTTACCATCTGAATTTACGTCAGTACAACTGATTTCATAAGTACCCGAACTATCATGGTACTCAATATTTAAAGAACTAGGATTGTTTATGTTTGCATCTTGAATGTTATCAGGATTTACATTGGAAACCAATTGTGCTCCATCATTTTCGTGTGGTATATGATTGGTTGTAGTAGAAGCAACATTTTCTGTTGTGCCAGTTGTTGTTGTTGTGCTAGTTGTTTCGGTATTCGGATTCTGTGCATTATTTTGCTCTTCCTGTGCAATGCTTTCAGGTGCATTAGTTTCTGTTTGCGTGAAAGCATTTTTTATTTCATCACTGTAATGAACCCCTGCCGCAACACCTGCTGCTGCCCCAACTACGCCTGCCGCAACCCCGCCAGCAACAACGGTACCTTTTGAAATTTTATGCTTTTCTTCAGATTTAGCTTTTAAATCCTCTTTTATTTTATTTATGTTATCAGAATTATTATCCGTTGTATTAGCATTACTATTTACGTTATCTGATTTTTCAGCATTATCATTTTGAGATTTAGCATTGGTATTATTTTCAATTCTTGTGCTATCATCTTTAGGTGAAGCATTATTTTTAGTCTGATCTGAACTGAATTGAATTCTAGTCTTATCATCTCCGTGTTTGTTTTCTGACTTTTCCATAATGTTAAATTTAGATTATTAGTTAAAACTTACTGATAATTTTGTTAGGCCAATCACAAAATAATCATCCTTTTTAAAAGGATATTTTAAATTTGGTTTTATTCGTGTTTTAGTTTTATTGTAGGTTCCATTTAAACTTGAATGATCTTCCACATAGAAAAACATTTTTTGCTCAACTACTTCTACATGAATGGTTACGTGTTTTCTGCTAATATATTGATCATCCAACAAAATTTTTGATTCATTATTTTTGGAGGATCTTCCTATTGAATTTGGCCCTAATGAAAGATTAACTTTTTTTGTTTGGTCTTTTGTTTGAATAATTAAAACAGGGCCTAAGCGAATTGTATTGTTAGCTCCACACTTGTTACATTTAATTGTTATTGATGAATTATTTATAACATTTTCGTCAAATTTATAAGGTGTTTGACATTTACCACATTTGAAATATTTCATAAAATTGTTTTATATAAAGTTAAAAATCATTATTATCTAAATTTTATTCTGCATTTATTGCAATCTCTTATTGTTATCCATGGTTTGCGTTGAAAAGATTCTTTACATCTAGGACACGCATATACTTGTAAAAACATATCTTCATAAGTATGATCATTCTTTATTTTATTTGAACCTTGTTGTCCTAGATACCTACCTAAAACACCACCACCAATTGAAAGTGCCATACCAACCGGCCCTCCTAAAACTATAGCCGCTACTCCGCCAAGAATGGTTCCACCAATGGAGTAAGAATTGGCAGAACTTGAAGCTGTTTGATGCCTATTATTATATTCTTTCCAAACTTCTTCAAGTTGCATAAATTCATTTAATTCGTTTGCAGTAATGGCTTGATTATTTTGTTGGGATGGAGTTGAGTTTACAAGAGGTGATTTTTTCTCAATGATATGAATAGAGGGAAATATTTTTTTTAAATCAAGATTTACATTAGAACCTAGCCTAATTTTTACATTGCTCGAATATTGAAATTTACAATTTGGTAAAATTTTAATTTCATCAGCAAAAGTTCCATTTGTAGATCCTAAATCTTCTATTTCAACTATTAATGGGCTAATCATTCTGATTTTACAATGGTATTTTGATACCGAAGTGTTTTCTAAAACAATTTTATTGTCAATTGATCTACCAATTGTAATGTATGGTGTTTTATCAATATCTGATAAATCATTAATTGAGGTTTTATTTTTATCGAATATGATGGTTTTATCTCCATTATTTACTATTGTTCTTTCATTATCAAATGTTAATGAAGAGCCTTTACTGTTATTTAATATTTTTGTAGAATCGTCATCAAATACATTTTTAAAAACCTCATTTAAATTTAATTGATAATCTTTTGATAATGTTATTTTATCCGTAATACTTATTTTAATTTCCTGACCTGGATTAATCTTGTTGCCATTTATATAAGTACCATTCAAGCTATTTAAATCTTTTAATGTAAATAAATTACCATTTAAAGTTATCTCCAAATGCTTTCTCGATACCCTGTTTTTAGGATCATAAATTACATATTCACAATCTTGCGATCTACCAATTATTTTTCTTGAAATAGAAGTCATATTTTAATTAATTGTAATAAAATTAAGTAATTTTTTTGTTTTTTAACAGTTCTGTTTCTAAGTTACTAAATTACAGTTACATGAATACACCCTTTTTCAGGACATAAAAGTATTTTCCCTTTAGCCCTCATTTCGTTTAGTAAGTTCTGTAAAGTTGTTAAACCTAATGAGCATTCATTTGACTTTAAAAGTGAAATATCAAAAGCTAAACCATAACTGTGAGTAGATGTTTGTTTTGTTGCAGCGCGTGAATGATTTGACAATGATTTTTGTTGCGCTGTTGTTCTTAACAATGAAGAAACTCTGAAAAAACTATCTTGATTTTTATTGTTTTTCATGATTTCATTAAATCGCTGGCCAAGTTCTTGTAAAATTAATTTAGCTTTTGGGTGAAGATGCGCCGAACTATACTCTAAATTTGCAATTTGATAACCAATACCATTTGTTATAGCTACTAAGTTGCCTTTATTTATTTCTGAATTTTTATCATTCTCCAAATTAATTAGCTTATATTTTTTTACTGCAGGAACATGTTTATCATGATAATTATCAAATTTTAAACGCATTGTTTCATTAGTACAAAAGCAAATCTTTTTTTTATTAAAATGAATATAGTTTTTTACAACTTCATGGTTTATTTTTCTATCATATTTTAAAATTATTGCAATAAGCAGAATAAAAATTATCATAATAAATAATTTCAATTTAGTTTTAACTTTCATAATTTTATAAATTTATTGAAAAATGGAATATTAATTGATTTATAAAAACAAATGTAAATTCAAAGCTTTATAATATTTTAGGATTTCTAGCTCATATGCTTAATTTTTTTAATTTCAAAGTTTACACTCCACTTAAGTGTTAACCCCACCTTTCTCACTTTTTATTAGGAATTCTAAGGTAGGATGAGGAAATTGATGCAATTGAATTTAACCCCATGCGTATTGAAGGCACTAAAATGTCGATAATTAATAGTTTGAGGCCTTTTTAATTATTTTATCTACAAACCTCCACTTGGCTATAAGCTTTTTGTGTATATATGATTTCGGCATTTTTCCTTTACGCTTTAAATAGATCATAAAAGTCTCCGCAAAATCTTCCATGGGAATGGTCTTTGCATATTCACTTACATAAGCATCTGAATGCATTTTGGAGGGTTTATCGTAACCATAAGAACCTCCGAATACTTTAGAGAATTCTGTTTTAAAAATTAACTCAGGATAGTGATGTGCATAAGCATGCGCATATTCATGTCGTATAACATCCCTTAGGGAATCGTATTGTGTATTTGCCAAATGAGCGAAAGACATCCGCGGAATATACATCTTACCCTCATAATAGCCGGCTAATTTACTCCATGCAT
>CANHPI010000088.1 GCA_947462425.1 Bacteroidota bacterium | reverse complement strand
TTTATTAATATAGTTTATCCATGTTGCCTTCATCGGTTTTTTGCTTCAACTGAATGGATATTTCAAGAATTACAATTTTAGTTTTGTAAATTTCATGAGGCAAAATTAAAAAGCCCCCTCGATTACTCGAGAGGGCTTAGTATAAGTTTTCAACAAATTTATTTTCCTAATCCAACAGGGCTACCAACTCTAACCATTGCACATCTAAAACCAAGATAAGAAGTTGCTTGTCTTTGATCTAAATAACGACGAGTGCCAGGATTTAACCAATATGCTCTATCTCTCCAGCTACCGCCTTTATAAACACGAGCTTTATCGTTAATTAATGATGTTTTAGCATATTCGTACATTAATTTATCAGATTTATCTCCGTATGCATCTTCACCTTCAGAATAATACAAACTTGGGTTAACATCTCCATCCATATAACTAATATAATCAGATGTTTTATAGTTTCTACGTTCATCTAAGTTATCTGAAGAAATAGCAGAAGTTACCTCCCTCCATTTTACACGACCAGGTATATCAGATTTACCTTCAGCAGTTACGTTTTTATTACCATTCATAGCATCAGTATCTTCAGCTTTTCCATTCATAGTAGTTAAAACACTATCTATAACTTCAGTTGTTTCTCCACTAACACCATGAAGACCTGGAGCATTAACCTTATGTTTGAATTTTTGAAACACCGGACCATCAACGTTCGTTAAGATGGTACCATCGGTACTATCTTTTACCTGAGTAACAAAAACATTACCTCTAAAAGGTCTAAATTCATCGGCATCTTGAGCAGTAGAAGCTCTATAAACGTCCATAACCCATTCAGAAACGTTACCTGCCATATTGTATAAACCGTAATCATTAGGCCAGTAAGAGTAGACAGGAGCCGTAACATCGGCGTTATCATTTAAAAAACCAGCAGTACCCATCATATCTCCTGCTCCACGAACAAAGTTTGCAGCAATTTGACCAATATATTTATCATCAGAATTACGCACACCATGACCGTTCCAAGGATAGATTCTGCGATCTGTGATACGTTCACCAATGGCATTACCAATTAAACCATAAGCGGCATATTCCCACTCAGCTTCAGTTGGTAAACGGTATTTTGGTAAAAAAATACCATCTTCCATTTTTACATCTCTTTCTGGATTTTGCTCATCAAATGATGGTAATTTTTGTTTTAATTGCCCTTGCCACTTTCCTGATAAATAAGCTTCAGTACTAAAATAATCCTGATCAGAAGGATTTGGAACATGGTCTAACAAGCCTTCACGTATTAAAATAAACTCGTTAACACGATCGGTTCTCCAAGCACAAAACTCATTTGCTTGCAACCAGTTAATACCAACTACGGGGTAATCTCTATAGGATGGATGACGTAAATAATATTCTACAAAAGGTTCATTATATGCTAATTTTTCTCTCCATACTAAAGTGTCAGGAAGAGCTTTATAATAAACATCCGGAAAAGTTGGGCCAAAAACACGACTTGTCCACCATAAATATTCTAAATAAGAAAAATTACTTACTTCTGTTTCATCCATATAAAAAGAAGAAACGGTAACTCTGCGAGGCACATTGTTCCATTCATAAGTTACATCAGTTTCAGCTCGTCCCATGGAAAATGAACCGCCCTCGATTAGTACTAAACCTGGGCCGGTTTCTTGTTCTTCATATGGCATTTTTTCAAAACCGCCATTATCTGGGTCATTATATGCCCAACCAGTAACCGATGAGCGCTCAGTACCACATGAAACAGCAAGAACAGATAAGATAATTGCTAGTGATTTGCGACTTTTAATGAAATTGAACTTCATATTTGATATTTTATTTAAGGCTATAACGATAGTTTTACAAAAAGGTTACAAGTAATTTTAAAAAGATGGACAACTGATTGTTCTATATTTCTTTTTCTTTGGTCTGCACTCAAATTGAATTTGCAATGATACCTCATGAGAACCTGCTGTATTGCTTGATAATTTAGAAGTAGTAACATCGTAGCTATATCCTACTTTTAAATGATCGGTTTGAACACCAACCAGTACAATAAATGCATCAGAATTTCTGTACCATATACCTCCAACAAAATTACCCTTCACAAAGTACAAGCCTAAATTTAATTGGGTAAAATTTTGTTGCTGCTGAAACAATACATTTGGAGAGATATAGGATTCGTTACCTTTTTCTAGAGGTATTATAGCGCCTGCATGACCTGTTATTTTTATTGGTAGTTTAGATGGTCCTTGTAAACCTTCATCCGGCTGTGTAATATGATGTGCTGAAAATCCAACAAAATAACGTTTACTATACCCTAATAAACCAGCCGAAAAGTCTAAATTTGCTTTTGTTTGTGCAGGAATAATTTCATTAGTGTTCCAAACAAAACCTCTTCTAGCATCAATCATATCACCAAAATTTAATTTAGTTCTGTCCAAGGATTTTTGAAAAAAACCTGCTTGCAACCCTGCTTTTATTGAAAACTCACGAGTAACTGGTAATAAATAAGAATATACCAAGCTAGCGTTAGTAGATTTTAATGTACCATGCGCTTGGTCATCTTGGGTAACAATTACACCCAAACCACCACTAATAGCATCAATATGTTGATCATAAGAGGCGCTATAAGTAACATAAGTTCCTGACAAGTTTGGCCACTGATTACGGTAATTCATGCAAATACGAGGACATCTAGCTGTACCTGCAAAAGCAGGATTTAAATATAATGGATTAGCGTAAAACTGAGTAAATTGAGGATCTTGAGCTTTTAAATCAAATAAAATACCAGTAACACCAATAATTGACAGTAATAATATAAGTTTCTTCGCCATTTAAATTATTTTACTTAATATTTTGGTAAATACAAATATAGCAGTCTAATTTTGAAAATAAAAACTTTTATGCAACAATATTTTATTTTCTTTGTCGTTTTGATAAATATAACAACCAAAAAAACAAAGTAAATGCCTTCTACCACTAAATCTATACTAATTATTTTAGTTTTATTATTTTCTAACTGTTTTTTGAGTTATTCTCAGTTAAACAAACAAAATATTACTAATAATTTAGAAAATATTAATCCTGAAAAAAAAGTTGAACTAAATAAAAGTCACTTTTTAACTAATGCGCATCGTGAGATTCAAAAAGATAATTTACCTTATTACTTGCATTATAATTCTATACAACACACTGCTATTCCCTCGTTTAAATTAGAAAATGTTATTGTAAGAGAATTAAATTCCAAAGAATTGGAAGAGATATCTTCTTTTAAAATACACATCACCTCCAGTTTTGATATATCCTACTCCTATGGAAAATCAGGTCAAGAGAACCTTATTTACGCTAAAATAATTCCAATAAGATTGAATTCTTCAAATAATAGATATGAATTTTTAGAAAGTTATTTGCCTGTATGGGACAGTCAAAATCTTAATAACAAATTATCAGACAGTAATCTTAAAAAAAATAATAAATCATCAAATGTAAATGCCTCTGTTTTGGCAACAGGTAAATGGTACAAGGTTGGAGTTACACAAAACGGGGTATACAAAATCAATAAAGCTTTTTTAAGTAGTTTAGGATTAGATGTTACGAATTTAGATCCCAAAAATATTAGAGTTTATGGTAACGGAGGTAAATTATTACCTGAAAAAAATGCTGCCTTCCGAAACGATGATTTACTTGAAAATGCCATAACCGTAGTTGGAGAAAATGATGGTGTATTTGATAACAATGATTATATTCTTTTTTACGGGCAAAGCACTGATTCTTGGAAAAATATTTCGGGTTCTAAAATGCCTTTTGATCATCAAATTCATTATTTTAGCGACACTTCATTTTATTTTATAACTACAGATTTAGGTGCAGGAAAAAGAGTTTCTACGATTAATACACTTCAGAACTCTCCAAACACAACTACTACAACTCAGGATTATTATGGGTTTCATGAACTAAACACAACCAATGTTGTAAAAAGTGGGAGAGAATTTTATGGTGAAAAATTTGATTTAAACACCTATTATTCATTTTCTTTTCCCATTCCTGATGCGGCAATTGGAGATAGTTTGTATGTAAAAGCTTCTGTTTTATCAAGAAGTGATGCTGCTACTGTTGGCCCAGCTAATTACAGTGTTAATTTTAATACCGGCTCATTTACATTTACTTGTTCAGCAACTAACACCTCATCTTATTTAGCCGATGTTGGATTTACAGGAGGGAATTCAAAAGGTGGAATTTTAAGTTCTAATAATTTATCTATAACGGTTTCAAAATTAACGTCACAAGCTTCTGCATGGTTGGATAACATTGTTTTTAATTGTAGAAGAAATCTAATTTTTAATCAATTTCAATTTAATTTTAGAGATAGAAAAACAGTTCGTGGAAATAATACTTTTGCAAAATACATATTAACTAATAATAATAACGTATCGCCAATTATTTGGGATGTAACAAATCCATTCGATATTAAAGAGCAGCTATACAATAGCAATTCAAACATTTTAGACTTTACATCTAATTCAGATTCATTGAGAGAATACTGTGCGTTTAATAGTAACCAAGCTTACATTCCTAAATCATATGGTTTAATTCCAAATCAAAACTTACACGCCATTCAACAAGCAGATTTTGTAATTGTCACAAACCCTTTATTTTTGGCTGAAGCACAAAGAATTGCCTATTTACACCAAGAATATGATTCACTAACTTATGCCATAGCAACTACTGAAGAAGTATATAATGAATTTTCATCAGGAACACCTGATATTGGAGGAATTAGAGACTTTGTAAAAATGCTTTACAAACGTCCAACCAATCCAAACTTAGCAACAAAATATTTATTGCTATTAGGCGATGGCTCCTATAAAAACAAAGACATCAATACTAGTGGAAATACTGCTTTAATCCCATCTTACGAAACACCGAACTCAACATCATGGACAAACTCTTTTGTTACAGATGATTATTTTGCAATGATGGATGATAACGAAGGTGATTTAATATCGGGCGATTTAGTTGATATTGGTGTTGGTCGTTTACCAGTTAGAAATAAAGCTGAAGCAATAGCAGTAACTAATAAAATAGAACACTATTATAAACGAAATTTTGGTTTTAACGTAAATGCCATCGAATCGTCATGCGTAACTGCAGAAAATAATTACCCTCAAGGCGATTGGAGAAACTGGGTTTGTTTTATTGCTGATGATGAAGATAATAATGAACACATAAATCAAGCAAATTCATTAGCGAATACTGTATACAATAACTTAAAACAATACAACGTTGATAAAATATATTTAGATGCCTATGTGCAAAAATCAACTCCTGGTGGAGATAGATATGAAGATGCTGTTAATGATTTAAATAGAAGAATAGACAACGGAGCCTTAATTATAAATTACACTGGACATGGAGGTGAATTAGGTTTGACAGAAGAACGTATAGTAGAGGTATCTCAGATATTAGGTTGGAAAAACAAAAACAAAATGCCTTTAATGGTTACTGCAACTTGTGAATTTAGCAGATTTGATGATCCTGACCGAACATCTGCTGGAGAATATTGTTTATTAAATGAAAATGGCGGTGCTATAGCTCTAATGACAACTGTAAGATTAGCATTCTCTGGGCTAAATTTCATTTTAAACAAAGAGTTTTACGAACATGCTTTAACGCCAATGGCTAATGGGAAAATGCCTCATATTGGAGATATATATAGATTAACTAAACGTGGCATTGGTTTTAGTCAGCAATATATGAACTTTGTTATACTAGGCGATCCTGCTTTAAAGTTATCTTATCCTGAACAAAAAGTTTTTACCTCAACAGTTAACTCTCAGGTATTAACACCAACATCAAGCGATACGTTAAAAGCATTGTCGCTAGTAACAATAACCGGATTTTTAGGAGATGCTAACGGTAATAAGTTATCTAATTTTAATGGAGTAGTTTATCCAACTGTATTTGATAAAGAAGCAACCATAACCACACAAGCCAATGATGCTGGTTCTTATTCTATTCCATTTTTATTACAAAAAAACAGTATCTATAAAGGAAAATCAGAAGTTATTAATGGTGATTTTTCGTTCTCTTTTTTAGTTCCAAAAGATATTTCCTATAATTATGGGATAGGAAAAATTAGTTATTATGCTCACAATGGTGTTAACGACGCAAATGGATATTATAATAAAATAGTAATTGGTGGTTCAAATCCAAATGCAATTGCAGATAATGAAGGACCAACCATTAACTTATTTATGAATGATGAAAAGTTTGTTTCTGGCGGAGTAACAAATGAAAACCCGAAAATATATGCTAAAATTTCAGACATAAGCGGGATAAATACTATTGGAAACGGGATAGGACATGATGTAGTTGCAGTATTGGACGAAAACACAACTAAAGCCATTGTTTTAAATGATTATTATGTTTCGGATTTAAATACTTATCAATCTGGTAAGATTAGATATCCATTTAATGAATTAGCTGAAGGAAATCACAAATTAAAACTTACTGTTTGGGATGTTCAAAACAACTCCTCCAACTCCTATTTAGATTTTGTTGTTTCTAGCCAAGCAGAATTAGCTTTAACTCATATTTTAAATTATCCAAATCCATTTACAACTAAAACAAAGTTTTTTATTGAACATAATCAATGCTGTACAAGTTTAAAAGTGCTAATTCAGGTATACACTATTTCAGGAAAAGTAGTTAAATCTATATATCAAACAATAAACAATGAAGGTTTCCGTTTTGATGGGATTGAATGGGATGGCAAAGATGAATTTGGTGATAAATTAGCCAGAGGAGTTTATGTTTATAGAGTTTCAGTAACTGACGGAGCGGATAAAAAAGCTGATAAAATAGAAAAGTTGGTAATTCTAAATTAATTATATCTTTGATGCTCTCTTTCAATAAAAGAATAAAACAATGCAAAAACGAATTTTAGGAACTGTTGGAACTGGAGTAATTTTGTCGTCACAGGCATTTGCTCAAACTGGTTCAACACCAAAAGCACTAACAACACAAGAATTAAGCGGAAGAGTAAATACTATTACTACTGCCGTTCCTTTTTTAATGATCTGTCCAGACTCCAAACAAGGTGGTATGGGTGAAGTTGGTGCAGCAACACCTGCTGATGGAAATAGTATTCATTGGAATGTGGCGAAGATGGCCTTTGCAGAAAAAAAAGGAGGGGCTGCTATTTCGGTAACACCCTGGCTTAAGCAATTGGTACCTGATATTTATTTATACTACGTTGCCGGTTATGGTAAAATAAGTAAAACACAATCTATTGGAGCGTCTCTTCGTTATTTTTCTTTAGGAAATATTACATTCACAGATATTGTAGGTAATACTACTGGCCAATTCAGACCAAACGAGTTTGCTGTTGATTTAGCATACTCACAAAAGTTATCTGAAACGTTTTCTGCAGGTTTAGCAGCACGCTATATCCGTTCAAACTTAACAGGGAATTACACTTTAAGTAATGGGCAAGCAACAAGAGCAGGGCAATCAGCTGCTGTAGATGTGGGCTTATATTACCAATCAAAAAAATTAAAAATTAATGATAAAAAAGCAACTGCTAGTGCTGGTTTGGTAGTTAGTAATATTGGGTCAAAAGTATCCTACTCTGTTAAAAAAGATTTTATTCCAATTAACTTACGTTTAGGTGGTGGATTAAAAATGAATGTAGATGATTATAACACTTTTGGAGTATATGGTGATTTAAATAAATTATTAGTACCAACACAACCTGTTTATTTAAAAACAGTTTCAGGTTCAGACTCAATCAACTTTTCAACTAACGAAAAAATAATTGAAGCTGGTAAAGATCCAAATGTGGGCGTACCTAAAGGTATGTTACAATCATTTGGAGATGCACCAGGCGGATACAAAGAAGAGTTAAAAGAAGTAAATTTTAGTTTAGGTTTTGAATATTGGTATGCCAAAACATTTGCTGTAAGAGCAGGTTATTTTAACGAATCTAAAACAAAAGGTAATCGTAAATTTTTTACGGCAGGTATTGGTTTAAGGTATAATGTATTTGGTTTAGATATGGCATATTTAATTCCACTTACGCAACGTAATCCATTACAAAACACATTACGCTTTACACTAACATTTGACTTTGATGCCTTTAAAGATCAAAATAAAGAAGCTCCAAAACCAGTAGAATAGAAATTAAAAAATCCCGCTAATTAGTGGGATTTTTTTGCAAAATACGTTGGCTCAAATAATATAAAAATTCTTTAATTAAGTTTTCGCCTTCGCGCTTTTTCTTTAATAATTAATCCCAACTCCCTGCCCGTTTGTCCTTTTACTGAAGTGTTTTCTTGAGCTCTTCTCATCAAATAGGGCAATACTTCCTTTACTGGACCATAAGGCACATATTTAGCTACATTATAATTTGACAATGTTAGATTGTAACTGATATGATCACTCATTCCAAGTAATTGCGAAAAATAAATTCGCTTATCATCAGTTGAAATCAAATATTTACTCAATAAATCAACCAAATACAAACTACTTTTCTCGTTATGTGTTCCAGCACACAAACCAATCATATCAATGTTCTTTATACATTCTTCTAAAGCCAAATTATAATCTCTGTCAGAGTTTTCTTTTGAATCTTGAATTGGAGATGGATAATTTTTTTCAATAGCACGAGCACGTTCTTTTTCCATATACGCACCTCTAACTAATTTAGCACCAATATGTATCCCATTAGCTTTTCCTTGAGAAATAGTATATTTTAAAAACTCTAATCTATCTTTTCTGTATAACTGAAAGGTGTTGTAAACAATTGCTTTTTCTTTATTAAACACCAACATATTTTCATCTGCTAAAGCATCAATAGCTGGTTGAATCCAACTTTCCTCAGCATCAATAAATAAGGCTTGGTTTGCTACGTGAGCTTCCTTACAAATTAAGTAAACGCGTTGTTTCACTTTTTCGTATTCGTTATTTTCTAAGTCAGATAATTTTTCGCCTGAACTTACTTTTTCTAATAATGCAAATCTAGCTAAGCCGGTTACTTTAAAAACAGAAAAAGGAATATGTTTATTACCTTTAGCCTTATTT
>CANHPI010000087.1 GCA_947462425.1 Bacteroidota bacterium | reverse complement strand
TTTTAGTACCCGTTTCTAATAAATTATTAGCAGCAGATGCTAATAAAGGCTGGGATTGTAAATACATACCTGCTTTAAATATAAACTCCAGTTTTGTAAGTTCCTGTGACCCGCTATCAATCGTGTATACTTTTATGCCATTATCTAACGTATGAGGAACGGCATGTTGTATATCAATTTTATCAATAAGTTTAAAATCAGGTGCTTTTTTTCTATTTAAAGTCATACAGTAAAAATACAGAAATAAGTGAGAATTTAATAGGAAAGATTGAGAATTTAATCAACTTTAGGAGTGCGTTTTGCTAATTTGTTTGGCTTTCCGTGGCTATATTTTATTCGTAATTCACAAAAGTATTTTAAGTGCTCTAGATGCCTAAAGAAACAATAACGTGGATTTACTGTGCATACTTAAAAAAATAGATTACAAAGAATCTTTCATTTTAAGCAGTTGATCTTTGATGGCTTTTAATCTATCTATTACTTGAACTTTAACATGTTCTGATTCTTTTACACCTCCTTTTAACTTGTCTTTAGCACCTTGTAGTGTGTACCCTTTTTCTTTAACGAAATGAAAAATTAATTTAAAATTTTCAATATCTTTTTTAGTAAAAAGACGATTACCCTTTTTGTTTTTTGACGGAGTAATGACATCAAATTCCTTTTCCCAAAAACGAATTAATGATGTATTTACATCAAACATATCGGCTACCTCACCAATAGAGTAAAATAATTTTTCTGTTTCTTTTTCCAACAATGCCATTGGTCAAATATATATAACTAAACTGTTTTTGATTTTAGAGTTTTTCAACAAAATAGCAAAAGGAATTAACAAACTTATTGAATTTATAAAACAAATTACATAATGAAAAATACTCGTCTTAGAGCAGTAGGGTGATTACTTGATTTATATATAAAATGAAATATAAAAACTAAAATTAATTTAAGCCATGCTCACGTTTGCGTTTAAATAATGCATCATCTAAAGTCATGAATTTTAAATAAATTTCAAAGCCACCTTGTAAATTACTTGCCTGCCTGTATTTAGAAATATTTAAATCATAAGCTACTCCAATTGCATATTTTCCCATATCTAAATTAAGGTGCGGAATAATAGCATCTCCGATTCTATAAAATAATCCTATATTTAAACCTGTTTCCGATTTTACTCCTGTTAATTTTGTTGGATTTTTAAATCGGTAACGTATAAGTGTTCCAATAGTTACTTCAGATGCTTTTGCTTGTTTTAAATAAATGACACTCGGTAATAATGAAAATTTGGTTTCCTTAAAATCAATACGAGCTTGAAGATTACCTACAAAACGCATGGGTAATTGGTAACCTGAACCAGATCCAAATTTTTGAACTGGCTTATTAATATGATGAACTGCACCTCCGATTTTAAAACTAAAAATGTCATCACGAAGCATATCAATAGTAGCATTAGAAAATTCGTAATTAACCCCAACTCCTACATCTGTATTTAAGAAAGAATCATAAACAACTGCTTCACCACTTGCTAAAGAGTTATCAATAATTTTACCATCAAATTGGTTGCCATAAGTTAACGAGGCATAATTAGCACTATGTTGATTTAACCCAAAATAAATAGCACCACCTAATTTACTTTTTTTACCCGTTTTAATAATTGCATTAAGATGTAACTGTCCCTGTGTAGAGCCCATTTTAGCAACACCAGCTTTGTCATTTAAAACAAATAAGCCTATGCCCATATAAGCCAAATTATTTTTAGTTTTTAATGTGGAAGCATCAACAGATATTGCCATAGTTTGATATGCGTTACCCATGCTAGCCCATTGATTTCGGTAATTAGCAATGGCTCTAAAGTAGCCATTCATAAATCCCGCATTGGCAGGATTTAACCAAAGTGGAGTTTCTTGAACTTGCGAAAAATGAACATCTTGCGAGAAACTAAGCGATGAAATAAAAATGGCTATGGCAAATAAATATTTTTTCATTATATAATTTGTATTTTTGAATGAGGTTTCTTTATCTAATTAACGTTACATTACCTTTTATTACTTTTTCTTCTTGATCAGAAGTAGTTTGGTAATTAACAACATAGGCATATACTCCTGTTTGCACAGAAGTGCCTTGATAGTTTCCGTCCCAGCCTTTTGTTGGATCAGTGGAACTAAAAACTAATTGTCCCCAACGGTTCCAAATTTCTATTGTCATTTTTTTTACGTATCTAATTCCAAGTGGCAAAAAAACATCATTTCGTCCATCTCCATTTGGAGTAAAAGCAGTTGGAAAAACTACGTCTTGCGCTTTTTCGCGGTAGTGGGCAATTATATTATCATTTGTTGCAAGTTGTATAGAAACACTATCGTTAGTTATATTAGGTGAAGGCACATGATTTTTAAATTCCCAATAATCAAATTCGTATAATGAAGTGTCAGAAACAGTTTGTTCAAAGCTCATGTTAACGCCACCAAAATACTTACCAGTCCACACATAATTATTCAAGTTAAGCGAGTTTAATTTTACTGTCCCTGCTCCTGCAGGCTGCACATCTACTGTAATATCATAAGGACCCGATACAGCATAACAATTAACAATTGCCGATTCTATGTAGGTACAGCGTCTGTTTATTTTAGCTTCTAAAGTATCCATGTTTTTCTTCCACTCAACCATTGTACCTCCCCATTTAGCAATTTGACGAGGCATTTCGGGAGTTAAAATAGTTTTAAAGTAGTTAAAGTGTGCTAAAATACTGGAACACTTAAAAGCCGTATTAATTAAATCGGCATAACGATTTATATAAAATGCCTTAAAGCTTGGATTAGTTAAAAGTCTTTCTAAAATATCAGGATGCCCTTGATTTGGTCCAGCATTTTGAAAAACATTAGTATATGAACAAGGATCGGATGTCATATCTGTAGTGGGCAAACCTGAAAAATTTTCGCCTAAATCATATACATTATCCATATCCCAACTCCAATAGCGCCATTTCTTTTTATCACCTTGCGTTGCCCTTCCTCTCCACCAAGCTGAGTTCCAATTTATAAAATCGGAATTTACAACATATGAGTTATAAACCATATAATCTACTAAACTTTTGAAATTTAATTTACTTTGTACATAAGCATAGTTAGCAACATTTGTCATGGAGTTTGACATAATGAAATTGTATAAATTTACCCAACCTGTATCGCTTCCATTTCTTATTTGCAAACCGCCCCAAAACGCTAAATTATCTATACTGTCACTGGGTTGATTGTAATAATAATCAGTATAATCTCCTTCAAAAGCTTCTCGTAACTCATACAAGCCCCAATAAGCGCCGTTCTTAAAAACAATAACATGTTTATTTCTTCTTCCGTCTAATTCTAGTCCATTCTTAAATTGATATGACTGAACAAATGCATCACGCATGTGGCAAGATGGCTTGCCGGAATTATTTGAAGAAGAATAATTATCTGAAGCGGCAGCTTTTAAAATAACATGCTGAAACTCTTTACGAGGACTAACATCATTCATATTAGGGTCAGTAAAAAACTGGTGTTTATATGCGTTATTGTAACCATATTCATCATATGTTTCAACATCAATTCCTCTTTGTTGATAAGCCCAAGAATCATTACCATGCTTATCCGCTTTGCCATATCCTTCAGTTTTGAGTAATTTATTTTCAAAATATTCTAAATGAGTTAGTGGGTTATTTTGTGTACCTCCAAAAAGTTGATTTAATGGAGTACCACCAGAAACAGAAACAACACCATAATGCGAATCAATTGTTTCATTAATAAAATAAGTGTTTGTTTCCATAAAACTAGGTAAAACAGAAGGATTGCTGCTTACAGCATATGCTCTAATAACCGTTGTGCTAGCTGTGGTAATAGGAGTAGTTATATATGCTGTAGAACCCGTAGTTGGTTCAGAACCATCTGTTGTGTAGTAAATAGTTAAACTATTTGAAGGGGTAGCACTTAAAGAAACAATTTTAGTGCCCGAATAAAACCCTGCAGGAACATTCATCACGGGTTTTGGAGCATAAGCAATAAAGCCTGTACTAGAATTACTTGCATTTGGTGTTGGTGATGTAAATATATTCCAAGTTGCCGCTCCGTCAGGTTTTCTTCCCATTGAATGTGTTGCCTGAGTTCGTCTCATTTGAAGAGAATCGATTAAAACTCCACCATTTGATAATATAATCCAATCACCATTACATTGTGTTAATTTAAAATTTGTATGAATATGTCCAGTTGCATTAGCCGGTGAGCCTTTTCCACTGCACCAAATTCTTAAAAAACTATTCGGAGAAATGCTAATACCAGAAGGTATAGTGTATTTACTAATATTAGTAGTTTTATCACTTAAGTTCCATCCACCTATATTAATAACACTTGAACCCGCATTATACAATTCTACCCAATCCGAATTATCACCTGTATTATCAAGTATTGTTGCACCTGAATTAGATGCAGAATATTCGTTTATTTTAACTTGAGCATTTACATAGCTCACTAAAAACGATAACGTTACTATGGTTAGTATTTTTCTATACATAAGGTCTTTGATTTAACAACTTTAAATATACAAAAATTAAGTTATAAATAGCAAAAAACAAATATTTGACATTCTGTTATAAAAAAATAAATTCTAAAATTTAATAGTTAAAAACTAATACATATAAAATCCAAGTAAATTGTAAATTTGCAATCAGAAATTATGAGTGATAAAATACAACATGAATGCGGGGTTGCTTTAATACGTTTATTAAAGCCTTTAAGTTTTTACCAAGAGAAATACGGGAGTAGCAGATACGGTTTGCACAAAATGTATCAACTCATGGATAAAATGATAAACCGCGGACAAGATGGGGCTGGTGTAGCTACCGTAAAACTAGATGTTGAAACTGGTACACCTTATATTGACAGGTTACGATCAATTGAACCAAAAGCAACGCAGGATATTTTTTCGCAAATAAATGATTTGTATATCAATGCAAAACAAAAAAATCCTGAATCATATAACGATATTGAATGGCAGAAAAAAAATATTCCTTTTATGGGGGAATTAATTTTAGGACATTTACGTTACGGAACCTATGGTGGAAATAATATTCAAAGTTGCCATCCGTTTAGGCGACAAAATAATTGGTTAGCTCGTAACCTTCTGGTGGCAGGTAACTTTAATTTAACCAATGTTGATGAATTACTAGAGCATTTGGTTGAATTAGGTCAGCACCCAACTGTAAAGGCTGATACAGTTACAGTTATGGAAAAAATTGGTCATTTTTTAGATAAAGAAAATGATCGATTATTTAAACAATTTAAGGAAAAAGGGCTTACAAATTTTGATATTTCTAAAGAGATACAAAAAAACATTGATGTAGCATCAATTTTAATAGAAAGTAGTAAGCGTTGGGATGGTGGTTATGTAATGGCTGGTATGATGGGGCATGGTGATGCTTTTGTATTGCGCGATCCAAACGGAATTCGTCCGGCATATTTATATAAAGATGATGAAGTGTTAGTGGTGGCAAGTGAAAGACCTGTTATTCAAACTGTATTTAATGTGGATATTAAAGAAGTTCGTGAATTAAAGCCCGGTTATGCTGCAATTATTAAAAAAGATGGCACTTTTACAGAAAAAGAAATTATAGAACCTTTAGAAAGAAAAGCATGTTCTTTTGAACGTATTTATTTTAGTAGGGGTAATGATGCTGATATTTATAAAGAGCGTCAGCAATTAGGCCGTTACTTAGTTCCCAATGTATTAAAAGCAATTGATTATGATTTAGAAAATACAGTGTTTAGCTATATACCAAATACTGCTGAAGTTGCATTTGGTGGTTTGGTAGAAGGTATTGACGAATATATAAATAAACAAAAAGCAACAGATATTTTAAAATTAGGAACTAACATCACAGAGTCAACATTAGGTAAAATTTTAGCGAGACATCCACGTATTCACAAAGTAATTTTAAAAGATGCCAAGCAACGTACTTTTATTACGGATGATGAAAGCAGAGATAATTTAGTGAATTTAGTTTACGATATTACTTATGAAACTGTAAAAAAAGATGTTGATACATTAGTGGTTTTAGATGACAGTATTGTAAGAGGTACAACTTTAAAACAAAGTATTTTAAGAATATTAGATAGATTACATCCTAAAAAAATAATCATTATTTCCTCGGCTCCACAAATTCGTTATCCGGATTGTTATGGGATAGATATGGCAATTCTTAGCAAATTTATTGCTTTTGATGCCGCCATTTCTTTAATTAAAGAAACAGCAAAAGAATCTGTTTTAATTAATTTATATGATAAGGCAAAAGCTGAGTTATTAAAACCAAAAGAAGAACAAATAAATGTAGTTCAAGAAATTTATAGAACTTTTACCAATGAAGAAATATCGCAAAAAATTGGTGATTTATTAAAACCAAAAGGTTTAAATGCTGAACTGCAAATCATTTATCAAACTATTGAAGGTCTGCATCAATCTTGTCCTGATAACCTTGGTGATTGGTATTTTACAGGTAATTATCCAACACCAGGCGGAAACAAGGTGGCTAACAAAGCTTTTGTAAATTTTATGGAAGGTATAAACGAAAGGGCTTATTAAAAGAATAAAAAAAGTCATCAACTGAAATTCCTGATAAAAATTGGATAAATTTTAGTTAACATTTCATTTATGATTGAAGACACTAGTTATTTTAAGTGTTTGTTAATCTATAAAATATGGTGATTAAATTTTGATAAGGGCCTCAATCCTCTTTCGAATTAGTATTTGAAATGACTACTGAAGCATTGATGAAATTAATTAACTTATTTAGTGCAATGCCCCTATGTGAAATAGCATTTTTTGTTTCAGAATTAAGTTGAGCAAATGTTTCAGTATAACCATTCGGTACAAAAATGGGGTCATAACCAAAACCATTAGTTCCTATTTTTTCTGAAATTATTTTTCCGTTGATAATACCTTCAAATAAATATTCTTTTCCATCAATAATAAGAGCCATTACAGACTTAAAATGGGCATTTCTTGTTTCTTTATCTAATAAATCGAGTAATAATTTTCGCATGTTATCCTCATCATTTTTTTGTTCTCCAGCATACCTTGCCGAATAAACACCAGGCGCTCCATTCAAAGCATCTACCAATAAACCAGTATCATCGGCAAAACAACTAATTCCGGTTTGTTTGTATATAGTTTGTGCTTTTAATAATGCATTACCTTCTATAGTTGTTGAGGTTTCCTCAATTTCATTTATTAAATTAATGTCATCAAGACTTAATAAAGAAATTGTATTAGGCATAAGACTTTTAACCTCTTTTAGTTTGTTTTTGTTATGTGTTGCAAATATGAGTTGCATTATTTATTATCAATTTTAATAAATTTCTTTATAAATAGTTTATCATCAATTAGGATCTTTATAATATAACAACCTCGCGAATACAATGATGAAGATAGTGTTATGAAGTTTAGTCCAGTAGCAACTTTTTGTGTCGTTTCCTCGTATTGAATTTGTCCAAGAGAATTATAAATAGAAATTGTAACATCAATATCTTTATTTAGAATGATTGGTAAATTTATGTCTCCATCAGTTGGATTTGGAATAGGGTTTGAAACGGAAATCTCACCTAAATTTAAAGCATTACACAAATTATTGTTGGTAATGTTTTCATCTATAATTCCATTTACTTTTTCAATCTCAATACAGGTAATATTATTTGAGTTTGCGATTTGTGATGCAATTTTCGAATTAAAAGTGTATTCATAAAACGTATTTGGATTTAGCATTCCTGTCCAAGTTTCTTTAATATTTCCTCCGTCGCTTATTTGGTAATGCATATCAAAAGAAGTAATTGGAACAGAACCATAGTTAGCAACATCTGCTTCAATAGTCATAAAGCCATCATTATCCTTAATGGTTTTTACGTTTAGGATGGCCATATCCAAATATCTTCTATTAATTGAAATTGTTTTTGTATTTGAATTTTTACATCCAAATTGGTCTGTTATTATTAATGAAACGGTGTAAGTTCCTTCATTAATAAAGCTAGTACTTGGACTTTGAACAGTTGAAGTTGCAGACCCACTTATATTCCATAAATAAGAGTTTGCGTTGGCCATTGATGGCGTGAAAGTGATAGGAGAATTGATAAAATAATTTGAAATTGGAATAGTTGTAAAATCAACAATAGGTAATGGTAACACAGTCAGCGTTTTGGTAATTATATCTTTACAACCAAAAGAGTTCGTGGCTGTTAGTTCAACTGAATAAGAACCAGAACTCGAAGTTGTAAGTGTTGGGTTTTGAACTGATGAAAATGTTGTATTATTTAGTTTCCAGTTATACGAAGACATAATCCCACTTTGCGGAACCGATAAATTTGAAATAGTTAACGTATCTTTAAAACATAAATTAGGGATTGTAAAACTGGCAATTGGAGGAAGAAATACCGTAAGTGTTTTTGATATTTTTGACATACAACCATTGTTACCTGTAACTGTTAGTGATACAGAATAAACGCCTGAACTTGTATATGTTTTTGAAACACTTAATCCAGTGGAAGTGGATGATCCAAAATTCCATAGCCTTGCGTTAGAGGCCGATGGGGGAGGAACAATCGAATTATCCTGAAAAATAATTGGCGTATTTGCACATGCCGGAGTATTTGTAAAACTAGCTGAAACTTGAGCTCTAACATTAACCGTATTGGTTATTGAATCTTTACAACCTACGTTATTTGTGGCAATTAATTTTACAGAGTAATTTGTTTGATTACCAAATACATGTTTTGGAGATGTAATATTAGAATTGTTTGCGCTACCACTTGTTAAATCTCCAAAATCCCAATTAAAAGTAGTTATTGAATAGCCGGCAGTGCTAGTGCTTTGATTTAAAAATGCCGTTGTATCATTTTGGCAAGATAAACCTACAGCAAATGCAGCATTAGGAATAGGATATACCGTTATTGTTTTAGTTATTGTTTGTTCACAGCCAGCATTGGTAATAGCTTTTAAGGTAACAAGATAAGTTCCGGTGTTAGTATATGTATGAACAGGACTAGTAAGAGTAGATGTATTGTTAGTAGATAATGGCTCCCCAAAATCCCAAAAAGTACTATCAATTGTATTGCCTGATGGCGGAATAGAAGTGTTAG
>CANHPI010000086.1 GCA_947462425.1 Bacteroidota bacterium | reverse complement strand
TTATCCTTCAACTGAGGAATAGTTTGTTCTTGGATAGGCGTAGGATTTTCGAAGCCCATCTCCGTCACGGCTTTTAGGAGCATTGGCTCCAAGCCTAATTCTTGAAATGTCATTTGTTTTTGTTTAAATTATTATTACTAGCTGCTAACTAAGATTTAATTTCCGCAGTAGCTGTAATCATTTTATAGTTCGGCGTTGAACGAGATTACAATGTTTGGATGCAAATACTAAATCTAATTGCGCGACAAATGTAATCAAATTTATTTAATAACAAGCTATTAACAAAATTATATATTTTAAGTGCATGATAATTAGTTGTTTAACTTTTTTAATAGGTAAGTTTAAACATTATTATGATTAATTTGATTTAAGTAATAAACCAGTTTACTTTGTGAAGATGAGAATGAAATTAAAAATTTGTTTTATAATATTGTTTTTTGTTGCTTTATCAACAAACGTTTTTGCTCAAAGCCAGCTATACAAAGAGGCAATGAAAAAACAATTGAATGCATTTAACTTAGTAAAAGGAATTAATGATTTGCAAAAATTAGGTGATGGATTTTCTGCAATAGCATTAACCGAAAAAAAAGAATGGCTACCTTATTATTATGCAAGTTTGTGTAATGTTTTGATTGCATTTGAAAAAAGAGGATCAGATATTGATTTATTTTGTGACAAAGCCGAGCGCTTGATTAAAAAGGCCGATTCGCTTGAATCCTATAATTCAGAAATTTCAGTACTAAAATCAATGATTGCAGCTGCAAGGATTCCTGTAAGTGAAACATTGAGAACATTAAAATATGGAAGTCAATCTCTTAAACATGCAAACGAAGCTGTTAGATTAAATGCTAATAATCCAAGAGCTCATTTAGTAAAAGCTCAAAATGTTTTTCACATGCCAGAAGTATTTGGCGGTGGAGCTAAAAACGCAAAACCGATTTTAGACTTGGCTCTTGAAAAAGAAAAATTATTTAATCCTGAATCTTCTCTTCATCCTGATTGGGCTAAAAAGGAAATTGAAAAAGAAATTAAAATAGTGAATCAATCTTTAATCAAGAAACAATAAATAGTTTTTTTAATATAGATAGTATTGTTTTTATCCCGATAATTATTTAGATGTATTTGTTTTTAGGCAAATTATGCCTTATTAAAATAAACAATTATGTAAATGATTTAAGAAGTATACAGATAACGCCGTGTTTTGTATTAACGGTTTAAATTTTAGTTCTTTCTTTTTTTCTTATGATGATTAAAACTAGGGCAGGTATCGCACTTATTTTTACTTCTGAACATAAAACAACTTGAAAATAATAGAGAACCTATTAAGGCAAAAATTAAAAGATAAATATACTTAGTATGAATCATAGTATGTAAAGATACAAAATCTATTTAAACTTGAATTGCGAGGATTATAGTTCAAATCTCCATATTTTTAATAAATAAAAAGTCTTGCTTAAAGTTAATGAGAAAAAATTAGTGAATTAGGTAAAGCACCAAGGAAATTTCACTTAATAGTTGTCTTTTAAATATTTGTGAGAACCATCGCAGTTTGGCATTTTTTTAGACAGGCCACATACACAATCGTTAAATCCGATTCCATTTAAAATTCGTTGCGTGTAACTTTCAATTCTAGATTCACGAGTTTTAGGTTGTTTGGCTCCCGAAAAGTAAAGTAAATAGGCGCGTTGTCGGCCTGGTGTTAGGGAGTAAAATGCTTTTTTAAAAGATGGCATGTTGTCTAACTTTTTTTGAAACTCTTCTGGAATAATAAACTCTTCCGTCTTTTTATATTCTACTTTTAAGCCTGCTTTTTCAACTTCAATAGCTTCAAAAACATAATCTTTTAAGGTAGCTTTCATCTTCATTATTTCTTTAACGTCAGTAAATCTAATTTGACTTCCGGATTGTACATTCGCTGTTTGTTGAATTAAAATTCCTTTTTCATCTTGTAATAAAGCGCCTTTAAAAAACAAAAGAGCACAATAATTTTTAAATGCATGTATTAATACAATATTACTTTTTTGATACATATAACAAGGAACGCCCCATTTAAGTTCTTCTGCAAGGTTACAGCTAAGCACTATTTTTCTTAGCTGCTCCATTTCTTCTTTCCAGTTATTAATATTACTTAAATAGCTATCTACTTTAGGATTCATTGCTTAAAAATAATTGATTCAATGTATTAATGCAAAAGCTTTTGAAGTATTTTTTATTTTTTTAATGAGAAGCAATAATAATTTAATGTACTAGTTTTTATAAATTATTTAATCTTATTAAACTGCTATTTAATAGCCATTTTGTTTGAATACTAAAAAATAATATATTTAATGCATGAAATTTAATCTCGCTCTGTATTTTATAGTAATCCTTCTCTTTTTTTCTTGTAATCAGCAAAATAAACAAACAAAAACAAATCCCATAAAAGTTGTTGAAGCTAAAGGTTATGTAGTTCCTAAAGACAGTATTCTACCTCCAGAAGTTATTGTAATCAAAGAGAACAATTTAAAAAAAATCAATTTAAAAAAACCAAAAAGACTTCAAACAAACACTAATATACATGCGGTTGGTATTCCAAAAATAACAAAAGCCGGAAATCCAAAAATATGTATACCAGGAAAAAATAAGTTTCAATTGCCTAAGAAGGTAATAGCAACTCATCATTCTATTAAGGCTGGTATTCCTGACATTGTTATTGCCAAAGACGCCCACACGAAAGATCAGAATTCTCAAAATTTCAGTTCATTTAGTAAACTACAAGGTTTAACACATACAAATATTACTTATTTATTTGAGGATAGTTATGGTAATCTTTGGCTTGGAACTGGTGGTGGTGGGGTATCAAAATATGATGGAAACACTTTTACTCATTTTACTGAAAGAGAAGGGTTGACAAATAATTTTGTCACTTCAATTATTGAGGATAAGTTAGGGAACTTATGGTTTGGCACCGAGAATGGTGGTGCATCGAAGTACGATGGCAAAACTTTTACCAATTATACAGAAAAAGAAGGTATGCTATCTAATTTCGTTTCTTGCATTCTTAAAGATAAAAGTGGGAATATTTGGTTTGGAACAAAAGGAGGAGGCGTATCTAAATTCGATGGAAAATTATTTATTCATTTTACCGAAAAAGAAGGTCTTACAAATAACACTGTTACCTGTATTCTGGAGGATTTGTCTGGTAATATTTGGATTGGATCAAAACAAGGAGGCATATCTATTTATGATGGCAAGTGCTTTAAGAATTATACTCAACAAGAAGGGCTTAATTCTGATTTTATTACAAGTATTATTCAAGATAAAGAAGGAAATATTTGGATAGGAACAAATGGATTGGGGTTATCAAAATTTGATGGCGAAAGTTTTATACATTATACTGAAAACGAAGGACTTTCCAATAACTATGTCACCAGTATTTTGCAAGATAACTTAGGAAATATTTGGATTGGAACCAATGGTGGTGGTGTTTCAAAATTTAATTGTAAAACTTTTACTCATTATACCGAAAAAGAAGGTTTAAATAATACTATAATCAGACATCTTATTCAGGATAAAAATGGAATACTTTGGCTTGGTAAAGGCGGTGGCGGTGTCTCAAAATATAATTACAAATCCTTTAATTATTTTACTGATCAGGAAGGATTATCAAACAGCACTGTTCTTAGTATTTTTCAAGATTTATCTGGAAAGATTTGGCTAGGTACCGAGGGAGGTGGCGTTTCCATTTACGATGGCAATTCATTTGTTCATTTCACAGCGAAAGATGGATTATCTGAAAATATTGTTTATAGCATTGCGCAAGATAAAGAAGGAAATATGTGGTTTGGTACATCTGCCGGTATAACAAAATTTGATGGACAAGCATTTACTCAGTTTGTAAATATTGATGGACTAACAAATTATACTGTATATAGTATTTTAGTAGATAAAAACGGATTTTTATGGTTTGGTTCAGAAGGCGGAGGTGTTTTTAAATATGATGGAAATTCTTTTAAAAGGTATACGACTCAACAAGGTCTTTCCTCTAATGTTATCAGAACCATTTTTCAGGACAATTTAAAAAATATTTTTTTCGGAACATATGGTGGAGGAGTAACGAAATTTAAATTGAATGATATTGATGTCAATAGCGTAAATACTGTTACTCATTTTACAGAAAAACAAGGAATACCTGATAATTTTATAAGAAGTATTATCCAAGATAAATCAGGTAATTATTGGTTTGGGAGTTTGGGATTTAAAGGACTTACTTTTTTTAATGGCACATCCTTTATTTCATTTACTGACAAAGAAGGGCTATCTAATAATGTGGTGTGCAGTATTTTGGAAGATAGATTTGGTAATATATGGAGTGGTAACCGTTTTGGTTTAAGTAAACTTTCAAGTGATAACATTACTTTAATAAACGATAAAATAAATAGTGGAAAAACGATTGAATCAGAAATTTTATTTGAAAGCTTTACTTATTATGATGGATTTTTAGGCGTTGGCTGTAACTCAAATTCAATTTTTATGGCAGAGGATGGAACGTTATGGATTGGTGCTAACGATCGATTGACTGTTTATAATTCTATTGCAAACAATATTAATATAGATACAATTGCACCAAATATTCAGCTCACTAGTATTGAATTGTTTAATGAAAATATTCCGTGGGTAAATTTACTTACTCGAAAAGACACTACGTTCATACTTGGTAACGGTGTTGCAATAAATAATGTAGAGTTTGAACAAGTATCAAATTGGTATGGATTACCTGAGCATTTGAGCTTAGCACACAATAATAATTATCTAACATTTAATTTTATTGGAATCACTACTTTTCGACCAAAAAATGTAAAATATCAATATATTTTAGAAGGAATTGATGAAAACTGGAGCACCATTACCAATAAAACATTTGCAACTTATGGAAATTTACCAAATGGTACATATGTCTTTAAAGTTAAAGCTGCGAACAGTGAAGGCTATTGGAGTAAACCTTTTGAATATAAGTTTACCATTCGTCCACCATTTTGGCAAACGTGGTGGTTTAGAGTTTTAGTAGGGTTGTTAATTTTTGGCTCAATTTGGTATTATATAAAAAACCGCGAAAAAAAATTAATTGCTGAAAAAGAAAAATTAGAAAAAACAGTTAGTGAAAGAACCGCAGAGGTTGTTCAAAAGAATATTGTAGTTGAACAACAAAAACATTTAGTTGAACAAAAGCATAAAGAAATAACGGATAGTTTAAATTATGCAGAACGTATACAACGTAGTTTTTTAGCAACTAAAGAAATATTGGATGAAAACTTAAATGACTATTTTGTTTTATTTAAACCAAAAGATGTGGTAAGTGGCGATTTTTATTGGGCATCCATTTTAAATAACGGAAACTTTGTATTAGTAACAGCAGATAGTACTGGACATGGTGTACCGGGCGCTATTATGAGCTTATTAAATATTACTAGTTTAGAAAAAGCAGTGGAGCATATCAATAATCCTTCTGAAATTTTAAATCATACGCGTGCAACTATTATCAATCGTTTAAAAAATGATGGTAGTGCCGATGGAGGCAAAGACGGGATGGATGCTAGTTTATTGGTTTTTGATTTCAAACAAAAACAAGTACACATTGCGGCTGCAAATAATCCGGTTTGGATTGTTCGCAAACTGAATGATGAATCCTATGAACTTATAGAAGTAAAACCTGATAAAATGCCAATAGGAAAGCACGATAAAGATTCTATTCCTTTTACTCAACAAACCATTTCTCTAAATAGTGGTGATGTAATTTATACAATTACTGATGGTTATCCTGATCAATTTGGTGGTGAAAAAGGAAAGAAATTTATGATTAAGAACTTCAAAGAATTATTAAAAGCTAATGCTCATTTACCAATGCAAGCACAAAAAGAGTTATTAGATAATACATTTAACAATTGGGTTGGAAATTTAGAACAAGTGGATGATGTAACCATTATTGGAGTGCGAATATAAATTTAGATTAAGTTACTATTGAAAACCAATTATGTCATCTAGTTTTATTACTTATTTCTTTTGAAGTAATTTAATTGAGAGTGTTTATTTGAATGGAGTGAGGCAATGAAGTTTATTTTATTTTAATGAATTTTTGATTCAGTATTTGGTTATCAGTTTCTATTTTAATAAAATATATCCCGCTGACTAATTCCCTAACACTTATTTCGTGTGTTTTAGAAGTTAGGTTTTTATCTTCATATATACTTTTTCCTAGAGCATTGATTATCGTAATTGAATAATGTTCGTCAGCCAAGATTGAATTCAGGTTTATTGTAAGATTTTCTTTTGCAGGATTGGGATAAATAAAAATATCAGAACTTGAGAAATAATTATTAATATCTGTACTAACATTGTATATTGTGTTTAGCGCAGTATTAGTAACTATAGGAGGATTAAAATCAAAATAAATATAACCTGTGTTTTTTATTTGAGTGCCAATCGATAAATTTGGCTTAAGATTGATTTTGTATTTTATATAACCATGGCTAGCAGGTTCATTTTGATTACTATCAGGTAGATTTATATTTTGAAATTCCCACCAGATTATACCTCCAGTTTTTAGGAATGCAGAAGAATAATTGTGACTAGAAGAAATCATTTGAAGTGATGAGATATCTAAATTGGAACTAATAGTGTCTTTAACAATAATATTTTCAGCAGGTGCGCTACCAGTATTTTGAAATCTAATAGTGTATATTAAATCGGCTGTGTTTGGCGGGATATTACCAAAAGTACCATTTCCTTCTGGAATTGCTTTTTTATCATTAGGGTCGTATGCCCCAACTATTAAATCTGAGGAATATGAAGTGTTATCACTGAAATTAAAATCTGCAGAATTATTTTTTACAGTTACATAATTGTTTAAAATAGTTCCCAGTAAATTAACATTTGCAGCTAAATGAAAATAAAGTTTTATTGAAACCTGGTCAAAAATTTTAAGGCTATCTATATTCCATATAATCGAATCGCTTTGATGAAGTGCAAAAGGACGTGATACTGAGTCTAACAATAAATTTGAATCGTAAAGCATCTTTAATCTAATACTATCAGATTGTAATGAACCAATATTTTTAACAGTTAAATTGGCATAATAGCCAAAGCCAGGTCTTGGTGCTACTTCAGATGTGTAATCAATAGCAAGGTCGTTTATATTGGCTTGTAGTTTGATTCCAAAGTTTTTATTAACTTGTACTGAAGCTGTGTTATTAATAGTAATACTAATGCTATCTGGAGACACACTGCTAATATGTGGAGAGTTTTTTACAACCTTCGCATAATAAGTTCCTGTATTTAAAATGGGACAATGGTATGTGCCTTGTGCGTTTGTAATGGCATTTAATCCTGTATTGCCAATTTTCACAATTTGATTAGGGAGAAATGGCTCATTGCTATCCTTGGCATTGTTATTATTTTGATCGTAGTACAGGTAGCCTTTAATACCTGAAAGACCTTGAGTATTATGAACAATAATACCGCCATAATTGGGAGCAATCCATAAATTATTTAATTTATCTACAGCTAATGCATCAATACGATTATTAGTTATCACAGAGTTACCTGTATTATAAATTGTCCAATTTATGCCATCAAATTTCACTAAACCTTTTGTTTCGGTTCCAATCCAAACAACATTATTTTGATCCACACTGATACTCCATACCTTATTTTCGGGAATAGGAGAATTTGTTGGCGTATATATTGTCCAATTGTTACCATCAAATTTACCAATGCCTCCACCATAAACTCCAACCCATTTATTATTATAACTATCAAAATCAATACTTGTTGCAAAAGCTCCGAATGGGAAGCCAGCGATTTGTAAAGAATGATTACTAATCACTGTTCCGTTAATTTCGAATAACCCATTTGACACTCCCCAGATTTTCCCAGTTAAATCTTTTTTTAATTGGGGAATATATTTTCCCGGTAAATTGGAATTAGTTGGATTGTAAAATGTCCAAGTAATGCCATCATACATATATAGTCCATCATCTGGATCAGCACCACCATCTGTACCAACCCATACTCTATTTTGATTATCTACCTGAACAGAATTCAAAATATCGAGTGATTGTCCAGTAACATTGAAGTTTGTCCAAGTACTTGTAGTGGGATTGTATTTACTTAGTTGATTCCAAGTAGCCATCCATATATTTCCTAAAGTATCAAAGCAGGATTGTCTAACGTCTGTGTTTGCTATACCAGTCGTGTAGTTTGTCCAAATGCCATTATTATATTTATGCATTCCGCCATTATATCCACCTATCCACTTTACATCATTATCATCCACATAAATAAATCTATTAGAAGCTTCTGGAGTGCTAGACGGAAATGAATACCATAAATTATTTTGTGATAGAATTGGATTTAATAAAAAAAAGAAAATTAAACAGTGTAACGAAAAATGTTTCATGGTTTTTTAAATTTGTTAGTAAATTTATTAATTTGCTTATTAAAAACAATTATTTAAAATTATTAGTTCCCAATAAAACAATTCAAAAGGAAAAGGTATTAAACCATCTCCCTTTTTTTATAACTTTATTTTTTACTACAAAACCTAATAACTATTATTGGTTGCGGCTCTTTACGAGAGATTAGAAGTATTATGCTTGCCTGTCAATGTAAAATCAACCATTTAGGATTAATCAAGTTTCCGAAAAGGAGTGCTAAGTTAGATGCAAATAAAAAAACAATCTGGTGAAGTATTTGCTAGTATTTACCAATGCAAGCACAAAAAGAGTTTTTGCATAATACATATAACAATTTGGCTGGTGAATTTGAACAAGTGGATGACGTTACGATTATTAGAGTGAGAATATAGTTTAAGATTCAATTACTTTTTTTTTAAATCAATTATTTTTTATTCTTTTTTCCACTTTTCATCTTTTCCTTTAATATAGGGTATTCCCGAAGCATCTAATTGTTGCTCTAGCGATTTTATTTGCAAAATCAATGAATCTAATTTGATTCTAAATACTTGATATTCTTCTTTTGTAATTTTTATATTTTCTTTTTGAGAAGTTGTTACTCCAGAAGTGCTTTCAAATAATTGGTAGGATACAGTTCCTAAGCGAGTTGTAAAACTAGGAGGCGTTTCCACTTCCTTGGAAGCTTTAATACCATCTCCGTTATAAAGCACATCGCATTCGCTTAATCCCAATTTAATAGCTCTCACATTTTCTAATAGCTTAATATCAGTAT
>CANHPI010000085.1 GCA_947462425.1 Bacteroidota bacterium | reverse complement strand
TTCTTGCTCCCCTCAAACCTTCGGTCATACTGGTTTTACAGGAACTTGCACATGGGCTGACCCTAAGAATAATTTGGTATTTGTATTCCTATCAAATAGAATAAACCCGAGTACTGAAAACAAAAAACTAACAGAGCTAAATGTGAGAACCCGCATACAAGATGCTATCTACGAAGCTGTGAAAAAGAAATAAATCTTGATGCAAGAAAACCATATTGACATAAGAAAATCGGCCAGGTATTACACAATAGGTACTCTAAATGATAACACAAAAGAAGTTTGGTTTGTAATTCATGGCTATGCCCAATTGGCAAAGGATATTTTGCGGAAATTTGAAACTACAAATAATAATCATATTCTCTTTATAGCACCTGAGGGTTTGAATAAGTTTTATTCAAGGGGCTTTACGGGTAATCCTGTAGCAAGTTGGATGTCGAGTGAGGACAGAATGAATGAAATTAAGGATTATTGCAATTACCTTAATCAGCTTTTTCTGTCACTTGAATTAACTAAAAAACCTAATATCAGGATAAATGTTTTGGGCTTTTCGCAAGGGGTAACAACAGCCTCAAGATGGATTGAAAGTAATGATTTTTCATTTCACCATTTTGTTTTGTATGCCGGTGAAATAGCGAAGGAGTTTCAAGATACATTACCTACTAGATTAGCAAATATAACAAGCACCATTGTGAGAGGTAAAAATGATTCGCTAATAAAAGAAGATAGAATAAAAACTTTAATAAACCTATATCAAAACACACCTCATGAATACATAGAATTCGAGGGAGGACATGAAGTTACGACTGAAATGGTGGAATTAATCCTAAGTAGAACAAGCTATTAAGATTGTATATCTTGCCCATTCATTAATTCTTTTTCGCGAATCACCTTATCTACAATAAACAATGGCCTTTGTTGCACTTGTTTGTATATTCTTAATACATACTCACCAATTACACCAAGAGATATTAATTGAACACCTCCAAACATAACAATGGCTGCAATTAGCGCTGTGAATCCAACTGGTACCGCATCAAACCAAATTTTTTTTATAAATACACTGGCTAAATAGAATAATGAAACAACTATGGAAATAACACCTAATCGGGTTATGAATTTTACTGGAAAGTCGCTGAAGTTAAAAATACCACTGTAAGCTAATTCAAACAATTTCTTCCAAGAGTATTTGCTATCCCCATCATATCTTGCTGATCTATCATATTCAATGCCCGTTTGTTTAAAACCCACCCAAGCGCGCATTCCGCGGAGGTACCTATTTTGTTCTGGCATCGAATTAAGATAATCAAGGACCTTTCTATTTATTAAGGCAAAGTCACCACTATCAGCTGGTAGTTCAATATTGGCGATTTTTTTTATTAAACGATAATAAAACCAATATAGTTGCCTTTTAATAAATGATTCTTGTCGATTTTTTCTTATGCCATAAACAACATCATAGCCCTCCTCTAACTTATCCAAAAAATGGGTAATCATTTCAGGTGGGTCTTGTAAATCACCATCTAAAATAAAAACTGCTTTTGAAGCCCTTACATATCTCAAACCCGCTGTCAAAGCTAGTTGGTGTCCATGATTTTTAGAAAGAAAGATTGAATTGAATCGGCTATCAGCAAATGAAATGCTGCTTATCATGTCTGAGGTACCATCTGTGCTACCATCATCAACTAAAATAATTTCAGAAGGGATATGAAGATTTTCAATTAAAGATAATAGGCGATTATGCAATCTGGCAATATTCTTCTCCTCATTATACAATGGAACCACAATTGATAATTCTACGTGATTAGACATGTGGCAAATTAACAAAAAACCACAAAAAATTCATGGCAATTGCTGCCCCCAATTAATTTATGTATAATTGTTTCGCTAAGTGCCATTCAAAATTGCTCTAAATGTCCCCTAAACTCAGTATTATCATACCAGCCTATAATGAGGCAAGAACTATTCATTTGATACTAAAAAGAATTAATGAGGTGGTTCTAATTGGCAATTTTACAAAAGAAATCATTATAGTGAATGACTGTTCAAATGATGAAACAGAAACACTTGTTCATGACTTACAAAAAAATCAGTATCCTTATATAAAATATGTTTCTCATACCATAAATAAAGGCAAAGGCGCTGCACTACATACAGGTATCAAAGAAGCTACAGGAGATATTATTGTAATTCAAGATGCCGATTTAGAATACGACCCTAATGAATATAATCTTCTATTAAAGCCGATCATTGATGGATTTGCTGATGTTGTATACGGATCTAGATTTATGGGTGGAAATCCACATAGAATTTTGTTTTTCTGGCACTCGATAGGAAACAAATTTCTAACAATGCTTTCAAATATGTTTACGAATCTTAACCTTTCAGATATGGAAACTTGTTATAAAATGTTTAAATCCGAAATTGTTAAGTCCTTAATATTAAAAGAAAATAGATTTGGTTTTGAGCCCGAAGTGACTGCTAAGATATCTAGGATACACGCTATTCGTATTTACGAAGTTGGGATTTCATACTATGGCAGAACTTATGCTGAAGGTAAAAAAATAAATTGGAAAGATGGTTTTAGAGCCCTTTTTTGTATTTTAAAATATGGTTTATTTAATGCTTAATTTTGAAGTTAAGTTAATGACATTTAATTAAAATATTTATCCTATTTATTAATTTTAGAAGTAATTTATTGCATAGTTACTTTTAAATGAGAAGCACTTGGTTTGCCTTTTTGGGAGGAAATATAGAGTAAATGTAAACCGATTGAACCATGACCCAACAAGGTCATAGTATTCTGCTTGCAAGCATCCATTCTAATTTATACACAGGTCATCTGCTATTATTTTAATGCTTGGCCTAAAGGCAGATGAGATTTTTGGATGTGAACTATTCAAAGTTTAATTGTTTCCATTGCTTATTTCAATAACGCTTAAAGTAAGACAAAAATTGTTTCTATATAATTACAGATAGTTGATTTTCTGTGTTTCTGTTATGAGTCAATTTTACCAATTTTACACATCAGATATAAATTGCAAAATAGAAGAAGTCCAGCTTTTTCAATGCCAAATTATTATTTATAACCAATACTATATTGATAATAGCAAGGTATAGCTTGTTGCGTAATAAACATAACTAATGCATATAAACTTAGTAAAGTATAAAAAGCAATATTTCTTTTGTTTTTTTGAGTTATGCTATTTTTGAAATTTTCGTAAAAAACAGGAATACTTATAGCACTTAGTAATGCATAAAAAATAGAAAAATGTTTGTTTGTAAATGAGTGTACATATCCATGCTGAGCCATTAATATTGACCAACCAATAGAAGCAAAAAATACGGCCCAAATAATTTGATATAACTCTTTGTTGGTTTTTCTTAGATCTTTTAATGCTATAATTCCTATTATTAAAATAGCCCAACCCGGAAATAAATAAAAACGTTCCATTCGGTTAAACCAATTAAATGGAATCTCAAAAATGGTTTTTATCCCAAATTCAGCTTCCGATTTTTGCACTGTTAGTTCAACTCCTGCAGTTCTGAGCATAAAGGCACTTTTCATATCGTCAATTGCCATTGGTAAACTGTTAAAATAGACAGCATTTTGAAGTATGTGCAATCCAAATCCAATTATTACAAAACTGGCAGCACTTATCGTTTCATACGAAAATACTTTTTTCCTGAAAATAATTGAGAATCCTAAAGTTAAAATGCCCAAAAAAACAGGCTGTTCGAAAGAAATATTTACTTCCAAAACCATAATCAAAAGCATTGGAATAAAGTAAGTCCAGCTTTTATTTTTGATATAATAATTATAAAGCAAGTAAAAGTAAATCCATTTTAAAAATTCGCCATATAAATGCTGGTGTAAATTGTCAGCCCAAGCAATATAATAATTGGCTAAAACCAATACAAGTCCACCACATAATGCAGCAATATTGCTTTGAGTTATGGTTTTAATTACTTTAAAAATAAAGAAGAAGAAAAGTATAGATAATAATGCTGGAATAATTCTAAGTAAAGGCTCTTTATACGAATTAAATATATAAGTATAAAACCCGCATAAAACATTAGGAATGGCAGGATAATGAGTATACGCATTTGTCTGTTTTAACTCTGGATAATAATCATGCACGGGTAAAAACGCAGTGTTTATAAAACCACTATCATTAAAATATTTGGCTGAAGAAATGGTATTTATATCACTGTATCCATCACCATTTAAATCAGCACGAGCTCTTGAAGTATCATAAACTGATACATTTAATAATCTAAAAATAACCAATGTAAAGCAAAATAAAAATGCAACAATTTGGTATTTTATATATTTAACATTCGATAAATTATTCATTATTTATTATTGAATTAATTAAAGTAATTATATGTTTTATTTCCATGTCTTTCATGCAAACATTATTACCTCCACAAGGAATCATTTCGGTATGATGAATGCAAGGCGAACATGCCTTCTCAATATAGTAGGCATTCTTGGTATCTTTTAATCTTTGGCTTGGATTTATTGGACCCCAAAACGATACTGAAGGAATATTTAATTTATTGGCTATGTGTAAAGGTGCACTATCTATGCTTAACATACATTTAGCATGAATGGCTAAATAGTTGTAGTATTCCTTAAAGTTAAATCTGCCTGCAATATTTTCAACTCTTTCAACATTCAATTGATTAATATTAAGAAATTTATCTATTTCATGTTTGTCGCTAGGCGCACCTACAAAAGCTATTTTATATGAAGTGCTGTCAATAATATAGTTGCAAATTTGGGTTAATATTTCAGGGGTTAATTTTCGTAAATTTCCACCAAGTTCGCTGCAGGTATTATTAATAAATATGGTGTTTTCTTTTTTTTCAATTGGTCTAATTGATTGGGGAAAATGAAAAATTGTAATTTCAGAAACACCCATTGCTTCTACCAATTTTTCATAATTGGTGGTTACCAAAATAAATTGATTCAAATAAATATTGTGCGTATTTAAATAATTTCTGAAATGTGTTTTATCTAACTGAAAACCATAACGGTTAATAGCAAATGTCCATGCTGAAAACAAGGTAGTTAGAATCGAATAGACTTCTAAATCAGCTACCCATATATTTTTTAATTTCCAAGTCTTTAAAAGGGTTTGTAGAGCCGTTTTAAATAATACAAAAACATTTTTATCATCAATTACCCAAATTTGATCAAAAAGGTTTAATGGCTCAATTCCAATCGATACGCCTTTTCCACAAATAAGCGTAAGTTTAGCATTTGGATATTTTAACTTCAAACTATAAATGGCATCGGTTGCCATTAAAACACTTCCTAAGCCTAAAATTTTTATGATTACTATATTTTTTGGAGCTCTATTTATGCTATGATTTCTATTTAAAATTACTCCTAAAAACCTTACAGCTATTAAATGAAAAAATAAGGCAAATCGGCCAATATATACATCTATAAATTGTTTAAGCTTTAAATTCATTTTGCCTTTTAATAAAAATTATCACTATCGATGCGCCAAATGCTAATTTTACTTTAGTTTTTAATAACATTTTTTCGGTTTAAAAATAGAATATAATATCTTATTAAAAAAGCATAAATTTAAACGCACTATGGTATTAGTCAATGTTATCGCACTTAAATAAATTGGAAAATCATTGTTAAGATATTTAAACAAGTAAAACAGTATTAAAGTGGGATTGATAAATATTGCGACCATTATTTGAATCAGTAATGAATTACAATGTATATGGTTATAGCGTTTAAAATAATAATTTATTTCATCATGATTTAACCTGTAAATCCATAAAATTAGTTTCGGTAACAAAAACCACTCCCGTATTTTCACAAAATATAATCATTTCATTCAGTGTTAATTGATCATTTTATAAATGTTCCATTATATTACAGAAACAAACCAAATCCAAGCAATTATCGGTAAATTGTAAATTTAAAATGCATCCTTATTGTATGTCTATATTCAATTTATGTTTAACTAAGTTATAGAAATCCTTTAAACTAACTTACATTCTAACGAAAATTTTAAAAAAATTGAACGCCTCCTTTGATATAACATTTAAATTCATTTTCCTTACTACAGTAGTTTCATTTAAAACAACAGGAATAAGAGTAATTTGTAAATTATTTTTAGCTGCAATACAAATAAATTCTAAGTCGAACAAATAGCGATTAATTTCCGTTTTTAAAAAATATTGCTTAACCTCTTTACGCATTCCTTTTAACCCTCCTTGGGTATCATTTGTAGGTATTCTAAGTAGGGTTTTGATTAATAATTTTAAAAATTTAGAAATAAGAGCTCGGTGGTAAGGTATATTATCATAATAGCTTAAACCTCTAACCCCAATAGCTATATCATTGTTTTTAAGCTGATTAATAATTTCCAAAATACTTTCATTGGTATAAGGGAAATCTATGTCGGTATAAATAATAAAATCGCCATCTGCATTTTCAACCCCTTTCCTAATTGCATAGCCTTTACCTTTATTTACACCATAAGAAATAATTTGGCAGTTAGGTAAATTATTTTTAGCTTGAGCTAGCTTAGCATCAATATTTTCGGAGCTTCCATCGTTTACAATTATTATATCGATTGAATAATTATTCAAATGTTTAACAATTTCATTGTATCTAATTAATATATTCGCTAACCAGTTTTTATCAGGATTATAACAAGGCAAAACGATAGACAATTTTTTAATACTCATTTAAAATGAAAAAGAATTTTGATGCAATAATAGTTTTATTTTTATCGGGAATAATATTTTTCATGTTTTTTTTCGCAGTTATTCCTAATGGATTGACCAATTTAAATAGCTATTTTATTAGCACCAATCATGATGGGATAAAAAATTATTATACTTATCTATATTATTTAAAATTTGATACTGGATTTCATTTTAGTGGAATGGCCTATCCATTTGGCGATTTAATTACATTTACCGATAATCAACCCTTACTGGTTTTAACTATAAAAAGTCTTCAATATTTAGGACTAGATTTAAGTTTACATGCAGTAGCAATATTTAATATTTTACTATTAATATCGTTTCCAATTACTGTTTTAGTGCTTTATAAAATTTTAAAAAACTACCATTTATCAAACTACTACAGCTTTTTTATTGCTGTTGCAATTACTTTTTTAAATCCTCAAATTGAGCGATTGGCTGGTCACTATGCTTTAGCTTACAGCTTTGTAATTCCACTTTTTTGGTTGTTAGATATTAAAATAAGCAGCTCAAAAAACAAATGGTATTTAGTTATACTTACCATTTTAATTATTTTAGCACTTACCTTTCTTCATGTTTATTATTTGGCATTGGCTTTAATATTTTTTATGTTTTCAGGCATTGCTAAAGTATTGTTAAGTAATTACTCAAAACCCAATTTATTGCAAATAGCTAAAACTTATATTCCATTATCGTTTTTACCAATGATAATATTTAAAATTTTTATGGGTGTTATGGATAATGTGCCTGATAGAGTTGCATTTCCATACGGTTTCTTATCATATAGAACATCTTATAGCAGCATATTCTTCAATCAAAGCAGCCCATTTAACTCATTTATTCCTGACTTTTTAAAGGTTGGAAGAAACGATTTTGAAGGCCATGCTTACTTAGGTTTTTATGCTTTAATTTTTACAGCTTATGTACTTTATAGTTTTTTAAAACAAACTTTTACAAGTAAAAAATGGGATTTTGATAAACTGAATTATAGTGGTCAAATTGAATTTAAACCATATATTATTTTAGCATTATTAGCATTATGTATTGGAGCAGCTTTTCCTTTATATATGCCACCTTTTGACATAATAATTGAATACATCACACCTTTGGCTCAATTTCGTTCTCCTGGTCGTTTTGCTTGGATTTTCTTTTTTATTTTTAGTGTGTTTTTCTTTTTGAATTTATATAAATTATCACTCAAAGAATACAACAATTGGAAAAAATATATTTTACCAGTAATACTAGTTATTAGTTTATTTGAAGGAATAAAAATAACACATAAAACTTTATCGCATTTGAACGAAACTACACTTGCTGATAGTTTTTTCCAACAAGATTTAATCCCAACTATATCAAAACATCATTTCAATACTTCAAGTTATCAAGCCATAGTAGCATTTCCTTTTTTTACCATTGGCAATGAAAAAGCTGGCGTTGCTGGTTCCAATCAATCAATATTTAATGCAATGAAAATTTCTTATCAAAGTGGTTTGCCATTGGTAAATTACATGATGTCGAGAACAGGAATAAATCAAGGTTTACAAATAGCGCAATTTACTTCTAATTCATTTTTACCAAAAGCTTATTTGAACTACATAGACAGTATAAAACCTTTATTATTGGTAGTTACTAACGATGAATTAAGTGAAAACGAAAAGGAAATTTTGGCAGTTGCTCAACCAATTGTTTCAATAAATAACATACATTTTTATTCACTAAATCCATCAGAAATTAAAAATATTTACCAAAATAAAATGAATGAAGTATTGAATAAAAAATGGCACCTAATAAAAAATCAATCAAATGTATTTTGTTTAGATTCTATTACTCCATTTCTTTATTTAAAATCAAATATCAATTCAAATGAATTGTATAAAAACAATGATTTAATTTTAAATAAATCTGGGGACCAGATAGTTTTTGAAGGTAAATTACCTATTACCGATAGTTTGACAATTACATATTGGGGAAGAGCTAAAAACAGTATCTATGGTTTTCCAAATTTAAAATATACTGAGTATAACATCAATGGCGACCAAGTTTTTCATTATGATTCTCATCTATCAAACGATTTGGAACTATTTGAATGTACTCGCAGAGTATGTTATACTTTTAAACCTCAAAGTTCAGAAAATACTGTTAAAATACGGATTTCAGGAAAGAAATTTAATTATAGCAATGTTGTTATTCAAAAGGCCAAAAGCCAAGTAATATTTAAAGATGAATATGGTAATTGGTTTTGGAATAATTATCCTTCTCAAATTCCACTAATTAAGTAGGTTTAGAAAAAATAACTAATATCAATGTTTTATTAGATAGAACAAATAAACACTACAAGCCAAAAGAAATACAATTGTGCTCACCCATTGGTAATTTAAATGTATTAATTTACTAAGCAAAAAGGGACCCCAATGAAATGGTAAATAGCCAGGCGTAAATGTACCATAATTAAATCCAGAATAATTGCTGTACACATATTCGTCATTTATAAATCTCTTC
>CANHPI010000084.1 GCA_947462425.1 Bacteroidota bacterium | reverse complement strand
GCATTTACTTCTAAAAATAAAATATCTGCATTTTGCTCATCGTTTGAATGACGCTTAAATTTTGGTGCAAATAATTTACAAGAGCCGCACCAATCGGCATAATATTTTACTATAACCTTACTATTACTTGTTAGTAAACTTTCAAAATCGTTATCTGTGCTAATTTGTACCATTATTATGAGTATTTGAAATTAAATTATTTAACTGCATAAACCTAACAATTAAAAACAGGAATTGTTAACGAAAATTCGAACTTTTTTTAAAAACAATGAAAAAAGCGCACCTGATTATTAAAAAGTTAATTGGTACTAAGGAATTGTAAAAAAATTCAATTGACAATGTGTTTTATGGTTTTTGTATTTAAATGAATTGTTGCTTAGTTAGTTTTTAATATGATTATTAAACTCATGTATTCAAAACTTTTATGTAGTTAATAATAGTAATTACAAAATAATTGATAATCAAAGTTTAAAGCAATTAACAACGTCTTCAATACTATTTCCTGGTAAATATAAAAATGCCTTCAAGTTATTACTAAAATCCTCTGCATCTAATTTTTTAGTAAACACAAATAATGATTAATATTGTTGAATGATTTACGATGTAAAATACATACTGATTTTCGCTTTTCTATTTTGCTCATTTGTTATGAATGCCCAATTGGATTCAATAAAGAAAAATCAAATAACTATTCAATTAAAAAATGATTCGAGTATTTTGTTTCAAAATAAAAAATTAAATAATGACGAATCAGCTAGTGTACCAAAATTAGAAATTGGCGCTTATTTAAGTGCCTATTACGCTTATTACACGGAGGACAATTCTTTAGGTTATGTGAAACATGCTACAATGGCCGCACGCAATAACCAATTTGGATTAAACATGGTTATGATTGCGCTAAGTTACAAATCAAAAAAAATTAGAAGTAATGTTACTATTCATTATGGTGATATTGCAGAAAGTACTTGGCCATCAAAATTTAATATGATACAAGAAGCCAATGCGGGAGTTGAGCTAATTAAAAATTTATGGTTAGATGCCGGAGTTTTTAGATCGCATATTGGATTAGAAAGCACACAACCAAGAGAAAATATAACTTCAAGTATGACATTAGCCAATGTTTATGAACCTTATTTTTTTTCGGGAGCAAAATTAACCTATCTCATTATTCCAAAACTAAGTATTCAATTAAATTCCTTTAATAGTTTTAATTCTATTATTGAGACGAATAAAAATAAACTGATAGGAAGTTCAATTGTATTTGCGCCAAATGATAATTTATCAATGACCTATAATTTCATTACTGGAGATGATACGGCTGATTCTATACAATTAAAACATCAGCGATTTTATCATAATTTTTATTTAACATACCAAAAACGTAAAATAAGTATTGGTGCCGAATTTAATTATGGAATTCAAGAATATAGTAAGCAAATTAATCAAACAACCGTTAGTACAGCATACATGAATAGTTCGCTGATTATTTTCAAACATCAAACTTTTAAAAAAATTGGTTTTTATACAAGAGGCGAATGGTTTAGCGACGAGGATGAAATATTAAGTTTAGCGTCTAATATGGGAAAATATACATGGGGTACAACTTTTGGAATTGAATATAAACCATTAAAAAATATAGCGTTAAGCATTGAAGGGAGACAATTAAATTCTGAAAAAGAAAACTTTTTGTATAATGGAACTTTTCATAAAGTAAGAAATGAATTTATTTTTTGTTTAGATGCTTGGTTTTAAAAATGATCAACTATTATCCAATTATAAATCAAATAGACTATAACGGCTATCGTATTGGAATACTTCGTTTAGATTTAATTCATCCCGAAATATCCGGAAATAAATGGTTTAAACTTAACTATAATTTAGAACAAGCTCAAAAAGAAAACAAAAATACTATCATCACTTTTGGTGGTGCTTTTTCAAATCATATTGCTGCTACCGCAGTTGCTAGTAAATTATTTAACTTTAAAAGCATTGGAATTATTAGAGGAGAAGAAACATCAGTCAACAATCCTACTCTCTCCTTAGCTCAAAAAAACGGCATGGAGTTATTGTTTGTCAGCAGAGACGAATACTCTCAAAAAAATGAGAGCAACTACTTGCAAAGGTTAAGGTATATGTACCCCGATGCTTATATTATTCCGGAAGGAGGCGATAACAAATTAGGACAAAAAGGCTGCGAAGAAATTTTAACTGCAGAAACTTTTCATTACAAAAATATATTTTGTGCATCTGGAACCGGCACTACTTACAAAGGCATTTCTAAAACATTACATGCCAATCAAACCTTAACAGTTATAAATGTTTTAAAATTTGAAGCCGAAACTAGTGAGGCTCAAACCACTATTTTAAATAATTATCATTTTGGGGGATATGCAAAACATACAACCGAATTATTAATATTTAAGTCATGGTTTGAAGAGAGCTTTACAATTCCTTTAGATTACGTTTATACAAGCAAGCTATTTTTTGCCGCTTTTGATTTAATGAAACAAAATACATTAGATAAAGAGCAAGAAATACTAATCATTCATAGTGGTGGTTTGCAAGGCAATAAAGGCTATGAAACTCGCTATAAACTTTAAAATCTATAGCAAGTTCTCCAAGTGATAGACATCCACGGATAAACTTGTTTTGAACTATAACCAGGAAAATTGGCATATTTTGCTGAAAGCTTAAAAAATCCTACTCCAAATCCAACGTTGGTTGCAAAGTTTTTTCCACTTGTGAGCATTATTCCATTTTGAATTTGAAAAGTCATTCCTTCAATCGAACCTAATAAGATATCTGTACCATAACGGATTCGAGGTCCAAAATAATATTTTGTTTCAGGTTCTAAATCATAATAATAGTTTATATCTAAACCTCCAATAAAGCCAATGCCTGAAGGTGGTGGCTCATTATTACTACTTGTTGTATTAGTATTGCTTGAAGAAGTAGAACCAGTAGCCATAAAACGGAGAGCATTTCCTGGATTAAACGTGATACTTAAAGGCACATTTACTCCAATTGATTTATTAGAAAATAATCTTTCATAAGACATTGTAAAACGACCAAGAAGCAATTGAGTTGGGTAAAATCCGACGAAATTATTTGGGTAGGTTAATTCCTTATTTTTGAATTCTTCCAACTCACGGGCTTTTCGTGCAGCGTCCGTTTCAATATATGGGAGAGAATCTGTCTCTTCCTCATCTATTCCTGAACTAAAAAAATAAATCTTACCGTTTTGATATTCGACTAGAATTACTTTCGATTTAGGAATCCTAAGTAGTTCTTTTTGATTAAGGAGTTTATAGTTGATTGTTGAACCAAATATGGAAACTATTTTGCAATTAATAATACTGTCATTTCTTAAAAAAAGGTTATCCTGAGCATAAGAAATCTTATAACTAACTACTAATATTATAATAACAATGATTGACCTCATGTTTTTAAAATCGATATCCAAAACAATATCCTAAATACATTTTTGGAAAGTTAGAATAATCAATTTTTTCTCCTTTATCATTTATTTTATCTAACGTTACAGAATTGATTGACTTGCCAATGGAACAAAATATTTTGACATTAACATTTGGTGAAATGCGAAATAAAAAACCATTAGTGAGCATTAATGAAATTTGGTTTGCTTTTGCGGGTTGATATTTTTTTTGATTATTAGTAGTATCTACTAATTGCTGATAATTGTAGACCATATATTTACCTAAAAATCCTACAAAATAGTTTATTCTATTACTGATAGTATTGTCGATAAGGTAATTAAGCCCTGCGCCAGCATCAAATAATTTTTTAGCTTTATCTTTCGAATCGCTTATATATAAGTTTAATGCACCCATTCTTGTATTAAAGTTGTAACCTCCTAAAAACGATAATTGAAGCTTATTGTTTACTATTTCGCGATCATACATTAATGTAAAATCACCATTTGCTAATGCTAGGGCATTTATTGACAGTAAGTTTTTGTTCACGAAATACATATCAACTCCTTTTTTATTTTTCTCATCGCTTCCTAATAAATTTCTTTCTTCATTTTGTAGCTCGTTAGGATTATGATTAAATATTTTGGTAACTCCATTATTAAATTTAATGAGCACTATACTTTTTTTATTTATAAAAAATGCCGAGCTATTTGTATCGGTGTCATTATAATTTTTATAACTAACGCCTTCCTCTGAAATCTCTTTGATGTTTGCTTCAATTTTTTGACTATTGACCGTATATATAAAATCTTGACCATGCAGGATATTGCATCCAATCAAGCAAATAAAAACAATCAAGATTTTTAGTCTCATAAAAATATATATATGCTAATGTAGACATAATTAATAAAAATAAAAAGGAACCTCATTCTTTACTAATAGGTCTTACATTATATTCAATCAATTGTAATATTTTTTCTAAAAATTAGATAGCAATTCACTTTTGAAATAATAATTGAATGTATTTAATATTGAGATTTAGAATCATGATAATAATTAAATTTAAGACTTTTAATAACATTTATGTAAGAACAGAAACGCATATCGATTAATTTAAGAGGGCGGTTTTAATGCCAATATAAAATAAATTAAGTCACTTATAAAATTAGGAAAATATTCATGATATGAAAATTCTTTTAGATATATTTACATCTTAATTTCACAATGAAACGCACCCAAATAGGGTAACCACTTAATAACGTTATGATTGAAACTATTAAAGAAAAAATTAAAGAAGTTGCTTTTAAAAAAGTATCTAATACCGATGAGTTATTTCAGTCAGGTATATTAACATCTATTTTAGTAGTAGACTTAGCAACTACTTTAGAAGATGAGTTCAACATTTCTATCCCCTTTAATGAAATTGTATTAGAAAACTTTAGTACTCCTGAACTGATTGAAAAATATATTAAACGTAAATCAGAATAATATAAATGCTTTTTAAGAAAATAGCTTTATTCCAAATTCTCCCTATTCTGATTGCATCAGCTATAACCTATGTTGTTGTTGGAAAATTTATTAAAGCTAATACTATAAACTATAGCGTCTCTGCAAAAACAATTCAACAGACACGTGGCATTGATGTATTTCACATTGATAATTTAAATAATCAAATAGCTTTTTCAATTGCCCTAAAAAAAAGTGTACCGGTATTATTTGGTTCCTCTGAATTAACATCATCGCATTTAGATGGCTTGGCTGGTAATTTTTTCAACAAAAACCAAAAAACCGATCGCTTCTTTTCTATTGGTCATGCAGGATTTCAAAGTTTTGCTATTCTAACAACATTAAGTGCAAATAAGTCGTTATTAAAAGATTCAAAAATTACTATTATTTTATCTCCAGGTTGGTTTGAAAAACAATATTGTAAAGGAACTTCTCTTAAATCATTTTTTGAATTTTGCCCTCCAAATTATTTATATCAAATTTATAAAGACACGTCTATTGATTTAAAAACAAAGCAGTACATTCAAAACTACATCTATATTAATTATGATAAAATTAGTAAACCTGATGCTGTAATGAGACTTATGAGTAAAAATCATAATCCAAAATTTCTGAATAACTTTTTCAATTATCCATTTGTGGCTCTTGATAATTATGAAATCAAAATTCAAGAAGCATCTGATGTTTATCTTACTTCGCAACAACTCATTCTCAATGAACTATCAAAACACTCTTCTTATCCCTATCATTTTTATAACCAAAATATTAATTGGGACTCCTTAAAAATAGAAGCGAAACAAGAGTTTAAAAAAATAAGTAACAATAATACTATTGCTGTAGAAAATAGCTATTATGATTCGTGGTTAAAAAATAAACCTAAAAAAAAGCTGTATGCTGTTGAAGCGAAAAACAATACAGAATACAACGATTTTTTAGCACTCCTCCATTTTTTAAAAGCCAACAACTGCAAACCTTTATTTGTAATTATGCCCTTAAATACGAAGGCTCACGAAAATTTAGAAGTTTTAGCGCCAACGATTAACGCCATCAAGCAAGAATTAACGAGTAACAATTTAAAAGTACTAGATCTGTTTTCTCCTAATTTGATAAACTATGAAGAAGGTGTTTTAGAAGACATTATGCATCCTTATAACATTGGCTGGTACCAAATTGATAAATTTATTTTAGATAACTATCATGACTGAAACAACTAAAAACAATTTGTTAACGTTTTTCAAAAACACAATCATTTACACTTGCATTGGTGTATTTGGTTTTATATTATACAACTATAACAATAAAACTTTAAAAAATATACCACACACCGATTTTTCGTTTGTGTATGCTCAATTTTAAATATGTTACCATTTACCGACATAGATTTTTTTCTGTTCGCTTTATTTTATATAGTTGCTATATGGCTATTTGGTATCGTAACAAATAAAAAACATTACCACATAATTACTGGCGTTCTAACTTTAATTTACATTCTGTTTTATTTTAAATACACTTGGGCGGCTTTAGGTTTTGTAGCTTACACCTATTTTTTTATTAGATATATATCCGAGCGCATTAATCATCGCTTAATATCAGTAATATTAATAGCCATACCAATGGTTTTAATTAAAATACATATAAACCCTTCGTTTATTTATTTTGCAGGGTTATCTTTTGTAACCTTCAGAGCTATTCAGGTTTGTATTGATTACACAAAAAACGAACCCTTAAATCTTATTCATTTTTTCAACTTCTTATTTTTTATTCCATCGTTTTATATTGGTCCGTTAGATAGATACAAACGTTTTACAACAAATTCTTTACAGGGCTATTCTCAAATGAATTTAGACCTTACTTTAACTGGATTTAATGAATTAATAAAAGGTGTTTTTTATAAATTTATAATTGCCGAATTAATTTCGAGATATTGGTTATTGGACTCATCCATAGAGTTTACAACTTTGCAACGCGCGAGTGATATTTATGCCTATACATTATTTCTGTTTTTTGATTTTGCAGGATATTCTTCTATGGCTATTGGCATGGGTAACTTAGTAGGAATAAGTCTTCCGCTCAATTTTAAAGAACCATTTAAAGCCATTAATCCCCCTGATTTTTGGCAAAGATGGCATGCTTCATTAACCAGTTGGTTAGGAGATTATTTTTTTAAACCATTTTATAAATGGCTTAATCAGTTTCAAAAACTCAAAAAAAATCCCATCACTAAACAAAACATCGCCATATTTTTCACGTTGTTTGTTATGGGAATATGGAATGGTTTTGAACCTAATTTTATTTGGAGCGGTATTATTTATGGTATATATAGCATTACACATAATACATACACCATACAATGCCGTAAGAAAGATAAAGATGTTGTATTTGGCAATCTAAATCCAAAAATGATACACTATATTTCTATATTTATTATGTTTAATTTAGTATGTATTGCCTTGTATATATTTAGTGGCAGATATCAATAATGTATTTATAATTATGCTTTTTGACTTTCATAAAAATCAATTTACAGAAACTTCACAATTATCAAACAATCCGTTTATTGTAGGTACTGATTGCACTTTATCAGAAAAGGAAGTATATGAATTGCATCAAAAAATAAAAGATTTAATAATTAATCTTGAAATCCCTGCTGGGCATCCTGTATGTATTTATGGCGAAAAGGAAGCCTTATTTCCGGTAGTGATGATTACCTTAATGTCACTTAACATTCCATATATCCCTATTGATGCTATTATGCCAATGGGACGAATAAAAAATATTCAAGAGCAAACTCAAAGCAAAGTCCTAATAAACTGTTCTTCAAAAACCTGTGAAATCCTCTTTGACATTCAGATTTTAAAAGATTTAAGTGTTATTAAAAATAACGCATCATCTGATTTTTCAATGTTAAAAAATAACAATGATCCTATACGTTATATTTTATTTACCTCAGGTAGCACAGGCGTTCCAAAAGGAGTACAAATAACGGCATCTGCTTTAAATAATTTTATTGAATGGTATGTCACATGGCCAGGCATTAACAAAAAAACGGTGTTTATGAATCAGGCTCCATTTAGTTTTGATGTTTCATTATGCGATTTTATTGGTGCTTTTGCTTATGGCAGTAAGGTGGTTTTAAATGATTATGCTATCTTAAAAAGTGGGAATTTATTTTTAGAACGTTTAAAACAAAACGAAGCAACAACAATTGTTTGTACACCGGCATTTATAAAAATGTACATTTCAATGCCCGAGTTTAGCGAACAAAATTACCCTCATCTTCAACAGTTTATTTTTATGGGAGAGGAGCTTCCTGCTAGTTCAGTAAAAAAAGTAAAACAATTGTTTCCTCATTCAAAAGTAATTAATGCATTTGGTCCAACTGAAGCAACTATTGTTGTAACCTATATTGAAATTACTGATGATATTTTAAAAGAACACGCTAAATCTTTACCAATAGGCTATTGTAAACCAAATAGTGAAATTATAATTTTAAATAAAGATGCCGAAACAGGTATTGGAGAATTAGGATTAATTGGCACTAATTTATCGATAGGATATTTTAATGATGAAGAAAAAACACAACAAGCTTTTATCAACCAAGATGGAAAAAGGATTTATAAAACAGGAGATGTTGGTTATATAAAAAACGATTTAATATTTTATTTAGGTCGTAATGATAATCAAGTTAAATTAAACGGCTACCGAATAGAATTAGAAGAAATTAGCAATAAACTTCTCACACATCCTGAAGTTAAAAATGCAACCGTAATTCCTTTAACATCCGGAGGCACAACAAAAAAAATAATATCTTTTGTAAGCATTTCTTCAGCATTGGAAGCACAAGACTATAACGCTATCTTAAAATCCTATTTACTATTGGATTTACCTACCTACATGATTCCTTCTGAATTTATTTCTTTACAGGAGTTTCCTCTAAATTCAAACTATAAAACAGACAAAAAGGCTCTTTTAGAACTGTATATGAATACAAACTAAGTTTAATCTAATTTTGGTTAAAAAATTGGCGCTATTTACTTAAATTAGTGTCCTATTTATGACCATGTTCAAACTTAAAAATTACATTAATGGTGAGTTGGTAGATCCAATCTCAAACCAGCATATCGAAAATTACGATCCTTCGCGCGGGATTGTTTATTCTTTAATTCCTGATAGCGATGAGCGTGACGCTGAAAAGGCTATTGCTGCTGCTAAAGAAGCATTTAAAACTTGGAGTGTTACTCCTAAAGAAACCCGTTCTAAATATCTATTAAAAATTGCTTCTTTAATTGAAGATCAGTTACATGATTTAGCTTTAGCAGAAAGTTTAGATAATGGCAAACCTTTACACTTAGCTAAAACAGT
>CANHPI010000083.1 GCA_947462425.1 Bacteroidota bacterium | reverse complement strand
TATTGGTCAAAAAGTATTATGGAACGAGCAACGCATCCAAATAAAATTTTCGTACTATAATTCTCAATATGCAAAGTACAATCCAAAATTATTAGGAGAATCGGCCTACTCCCAATTTTTAAAAGATTATAACGGACAAATTTATTGGATAAGCATTAACCCATCTTCCTTTATAAAAGCAGAAAATAAATTTCCAAAATGGTTAAATGTAGCCTTTGGCTATGGTGCTAATGGAATGATAGGCGCCAATGATAATAGCATTTTAAAAGAAAATGGAAATCAAATTTACTTTAACCGTTATCGTCAAGGTTATTTTTCGTTAGATGTTGATTTAACAAGAATCAAAACAAAATCAAAAATTTTAAAATCAGTTTTCTCTTGTTTAAATATTATTAAAATACCATTTCCGAATTTAGAATTTAGCGAAAGGAAATTGAAATTTAATTATTATTAAAATTGTTTTTAAATGGAACGCTGATAACATTGATTTAGCTCATTTACAAAGATTAAAAAATTAGTGACTATCTATCAATCTACGTTCTATATATTTCACATAACACTAGCGTTAAGGATAGAACAGAAACTTTTTCTGTTCCTTTACAAAAAGATTGAAGTGATAGCCCGACCGAAGGGAACGCCCAAAATAACATTTACAAAATATTATTTCGTAATTCTTAACGGTGAAAATAATATTGATTGTTTTCAATTTCTATTTATCTTTAGTTCATAAAAAAACACCATGGAATTATATACTATCAATACCGGACATTTTAAGTTAGACGGCGGCGCTATGTTTGGCGTTGTTCCAAAATCTATTTGGCAACGTGTAAACCCTGCTGACGACAATAATATGTGTAGCTGGGCAATGCGTTGCTTATTGGTAAAAGACGGGAAGCGATTAATTTTAATTGACAATGGTATGGGTAATAAACAAGACGATAAGTTTTTTGGTTATTATTATTTACATGGTAACGACAACTTGGATTTATCACTAGCAAAACATGGTTTTCACAGAGATGACATTACAGATGTGTTTTTAACGCATTTACATTTTGATCATTGTGGAGGAAGTATTTCTTATAACGCTGATAGAACTAAATTAGAACCTGCATTTAAAAATGCAATCTACTGGTGCAACGAAAAACATTGGGAATGGGCTGTTAATCCTAACCCTCGCGAAAAAGCAAGTTTCTTAAAAGAAAACATTTTACCCATTAAAGAAAGTGGACAATTACAATACTTAGATTCAAGTAAAGAATTTATGTCGGGCTTTAGCATATACGAAGCAAATGGTCATACTGAAGCCATGATGTTGCCTTTATTAAAATATAAAGATACTACTGTTGCTTTTTTAGCAGACTTAATTCCTTCAGTAGGTCATATTCCTATGCCTTATGTGATGGGTTATGACGTGCGCCCTTTAAATACAATGAAAGAAAAAGAATATATTTTAAAACAAGCGGCCGAAAATAACTGGACTTTATTTTTTGAACATGATCCAATAATAGAATGTTGCAACGTTATTCAAACAGAACGAGGAATTAAGTTTGATAAGGGGTTTGATTTAGATAAGTTGTAAAAGAGTTTAATTACTCCTTCACGTTATCTTTAAATAAGTTTTTTAAAGACTGACCTAGTTCATCTATATCATGGTTAAACTCTTTTTTAAAAGATTCCCATTTATTCACTCCCTCATCTTTATAATTAACTACAATTTTTTTTCTCAATTCATTATTCTTTTTTTCTAACTCTTTAATTTTATTTTCATAATTAATTAGCTTTTCTTTTTTTACCTCATTTTTTTTTGTTTTTAATTCTTTAATTAACTTGTCGTTTTCTACGATTTTTTTCTCCTGCTCCAATCTGTATATTTTATATTCATCTGTTTGTTTTTTACTTTTCGGATCCTGCAAAACACCTAATGAAATCTCTTTATAATTTAGCGAATTGGTAGTTGCAAAAAATACCGAGGTTTCAATTAGAATTCCTGCTATAAGTAATATTAAGTTTTTCATGGTTTTATCGTTTTTATGTTACTAGTAGTTTTTAACTGAGTTTTATAATAAACTACTCTCAACTTATTTAATTTGTGTAAAAGTATAGTTATCTCTTCCTGATAATAATGTCATAAATCATTTTATCATGTAATATAACCCAAGAAATTGACTGATAAATTTATATGATAAAACTTTTCTCAGAAAAATAATTTCTCTGAAACTAAGCTTAAAAAAACTTGACTAAAAATAATAACTAATTCATAATCAACTCGGGTAAACCCATTGGAGCCGAGTCAAAAAAGGCCAATTCAAATATTTCTACTTTCACGTCTTTAATAATAGGAAAAGTAGCTAAAACATCCATAATAGTCTGCTGGTCTTTAGCTTGCATAGTAACCCATAAATGACTACGATCAATGTCTAACGCATAATTTAAAATAACACGCTCTTGAAGCAACTGATTCACGCGCTCACGCTGTTGAGGTATAAGTGAAGCAAATCGTCTAGTAAAAACATCTGGTAAAGTAATATGAACTTGAAAAGTATCTAAAGTTTGTATTGGACTCATTTTTTGTTCTTAATTTATAGTAAATGTAGTGAAGCTATTGAGATTTTGAGTTAAATTTGTCGAAATTTAGATAATTTAAGATTTATATAGAATGGGACGTATTTTTCAAACCAGAAAAGCAACAATGTTTAAACGCTACGCTAAAATGGCTAAGCAGTTTACTAAAATTGGAAAAGAAATTGTAATGGCTGTAAAACTGAGTGGACCTCACCCCGAATTAAATCCACGTCTTAGAGCTTGCATAGCAAATGCTAAAGCTGTTAACATGCCAAAAACAAATATTGACGCAGCTATTAAGCGCGCTTCGGAAAAAGATACAAGTAATTATGATGAAGTTATATATGAAGGTTACGGTCCGTTTGGCGTTCCTGTATTAGTAGAATGCGCAACAGACAATCCCACACGCACTATAGCAAACTTACGTTTGTATTTCAGTAGAGCAAACGGTTCTGTTGGAACTACTGGCTCTGTGAGTTTTATGTTTGAACGAAAAGGGTTGTTTAAAATAGATTCAACAGGTTTAAACCATGACGATGTTGAATTAGATATAATTGATTTTGGTGCAGAAGAATTAACTTGGGATGACGAAACAAATGAATTAATTGTGCAAGTTGCATTTACCGATTTTGGAATGATGCAAGCTGGTTTAGAAGACAAAAAATATGTTGTTAAAGAAACCATTAAAACATTTATCCCCACAACTACAAAAGAATTAACTGAAGAAGAGGAAATTGAATTCAAAAAAATGTTAGATAAAATGGAAGATGATGATGACGTCATGTCTGTTTATCATAATATTGCTTAATAGAAGTATAGAAATTTAATGAGTTACCATGTTCAGAAAGCTAGATTATAATTTTCTATAATTATTTAACAATCTAACTTTCAAAACCATCTAACTTTCAAAACTATTATCGTGCAAAAAAAATGGAACATACATCACATAAAAAACTCAGAAGTAATTTCTGATTTACAAAACACTTTAGCTGTTGATGAAACCATTGCAAAATTATTAGCGTTAAGAGGTATTACTAATTTTGAAGAAGCTAAAACTTTTTTTCGACCGAATTTAGATATGCTACATAATCCATTTTTAATGAAAGGGATGCATGTAGCTATTGAACGTATAATTAAAGCTATTAACAATAAAGAAAAAGTATTAATTTTTGGAGATTATGATGTGGATGGAACAACGTCGGTTGCACTCGTTTATAGTTTCTTTAAAAATTATATTTCAGAAATACGTTACTATATTCCTGACCGATATGCTGAAGGTTATGGCATTTCTTTTAAAAGCATTGACTACGCATCTGAAAACAATTACAGCTTAATTATTGCTTTAGATTGTGGTATAAAAGCCAATGATAAAATTGATTATGCTAATTCTAAAAATATTGATTTTATTATTTGTGATCACCATTTGCCTGGTGACGAAATTCCAAAAGCCGTTGCTGTTTTAGATCCTAAACAACTTGATTGTCCCTACCCTTATAAAGAATTAGCTGGTTGCGGAATTGGTTTTAAAGTAGCACAAGCATTTTGTATTCAAAACGGAATGGATGAACAAGAAGCATTTCAATATTTAGATTTAGTAGTTACTAGTATTGCAGCCGATATAGTTCCGATAACTGGAGAAAACAGAGTATTGGCACATTTTGGAATTAAACAAATTAATCAAAATCCTCGTCCGGGAATAAAAGCATTATTTGCACTTACCAAACAAGATAAAGAAATCGATATTACAACTATTGTATTTACAATTGCTCCTCGCATTAATGCAGCAGGAAGAATTGAACATGGCTCAAAAGCTGTGGAATTGTTAATTAGTGATACCGATGAAGCTACTGAGTTTTCTAAAAAAATAAATGAAACAAATTCACAGCGAAGAGATATTGATATTAGCATTACCGACGAAGCTTTTGAAACAATGGATTTAGATCCAATTACACCTTTCAAAAAATCGACTGTATTATTTAATCCTGATTGGCATAAAGGAGTAGTTGGTATTGTTGCATCACGAATGATTGAGCGCTATTATAAGCCCACTATTATTTTAACTGAATCAAACGGCATGGCAACAGGTTCAGCTCGAAGCGTAAAAGATTTTGATGTTTATACTGCCATTGAAAATTGTAGTCATTTACTAGAACAATTTGGCGGTCATAAATTTGCCGCAGGTCTTTCTTTAAAATTGGAGAATGTGAAAGCATTTACTGAGGCTTTTGAAAACGAAGTTTCAAGAACTATTAAAACTGAAATGCTAAACCCATCAGTGGAAATAGATTTAGAAATTCTATTAGATAACATAAATGATAAACTTATTCGCATACTAAGTCAGTTTGCGCCGCACGGCCCCCATAATATGACGCCGGTATTTTGCAGTAAAAACGTTTTAGATACTGGCTACGCAAAAATTGTTGGCAACAATCACTTAAAATTAGAAGTTTATCAACCTCACACACAACTTACTAAAATAGAAGCCATAGGCTTTAATAAAGGTGATTTTTTAAATTTCTTTAAGCGCAATATTCCTGTAGATATTGTTTATAAAATAAAAGTAAATGAATTTAGAGGAGCTACAACTATTCAGTTGTTAGTTGAAGAAATTATGCCTTCTGCGTAACATGTATTCTTAAAATTCACTAAAAAATTCATGTATTTCTGAGTTTGATTATTTACTAAATCAGTTTTAGTCAATTTTATAACGGCTTATGGTATATCTTACCTAAACAATGGCTTTATAAATGAGAACTTTAAAAATAACTTTTTATGAAATAGTCATATTTGCCCAAGTACAAACACCTCGCGATAGCTATCTGGAGAAATTATACTAGCTAAACTATATGGCTCCCGATAGCTATCGGGATAAAAAATGATAATTTAAACATATTAAAAAAACCCATCAACTAATTAGTTGATGGGTTTTTTAATAAAATACTAATACGCTTAATGATGTGTTTCTTCAGTATGCCCTTCTTTGTTATGCCCTTCAGGTGCTGCGTGTCCATGACCAGCTTTTAAGTCCTCTTGTTGCTTAATTAAAAGAGGATCAACAGCTGTTCTGTTTCCAGGATCTCCGCTATAAACACCTTCATCTAAAATAATAAAAATGGTATATGAAATAAAAATAATGTATGGTGCTAAAATAACATATTTCATAAATGTAACTTCATGTCCTAAGTGCATAAAAGCCATTACAATAAAACCTGCTTTTACAATAGTTAAACCAATAAACAACACTTTAATACCTAAAGTACCACTCCATCCTTGACTTGGTGCCATTGAACCAACTATTAACTCGAAAACTGTAATAGCTAACATATACCAAAACACTCGCCATAATGTTTTTCTTTTTTGCTTTCCTTCTTCTTCGCTATGATGAGCTAAATGTTCGTATGATGGGTAATCGTCGTGAAATTCTGACATAATTATATAATTTTTAGATTAAAGAATTTATGATTAAAGTTTTATAATAATATTACAATAAATAGAAGAAGGTAAATACAAATACCCAAACTAAATCTACAAAGTGCCAATACAAACCAACTTTTTCAACCATTTCATAATGGCCACGTTTTTCATAAGTGCCTTTTAAAACGTTTAAGAAAATAATTAGATTTATGATAACTCCTGAAAATACGTGGAATCCATGAAATCCAGTAATAAAAAAGAAGTAATTGGCAAATTGCGGTACTCCATATTCATTTACAGTCATATTAGCACCGTAAACCGTTTGTTCAACATAAGTTCCTAATTCCTGGCTCCATACATGACGTAAAGCTCCAGTTTCAGTACCAACAATAAAATGAAACCATTCCCAAGCTTGAGAACCCACAAATGTAGCTCCACCAACTATTGTCCAAAACATCCAAATAGTTACTTTCTTTCTGTCATTTCTATGTCCAGCTTCAACAGCTAATACCATTGTTACTGATGACATAATCAAAATAAAAGTCATTAAACCAACATAAGCCAATGGTAAATGTTGCTCAATAAACGGAAAATGCGTAAACACATTTTCTGCTTTTGGCCAAACATCCACATATTTGTGACGGATAAATCCGTAAGAAATTAATAATCCACCAAATGTTAAAGCATCTGATACTAAGAAAAACCACATCATCATTTTTCCGTAGCTTACGCCAAATGGTGATTTACCGCCATCCCAGGCGTGTTTTGAATCGATTTCTGTACTGTGAGACATAATAAAATTTACGTTTTAACGATTTTTATAAATTATGGTGCAAGTTTAACGAATAAAATACAAAAATAAAAACAAATAGACCCATAAAATATCAAGAAAATGCCAATATATTGAACAAAGTTCTAAACCAAGGGTATTTTGAGCATTATACTTTCCTTTTATACTGTTTTTAAGAGTTATTAAAATCACAACTAGACCTGCAAATAGATGTAATAAGTGTAAAAATGTAATTAAATACAAAAATGAGCCAGCTGCATTAGACGATTTTCCTCCAAAAACAATTTGTTTACTATATAATTCGCCCCAACCTGCATATTGCAAATAAGAAAAAAGGAGTCCTAAAAAAAATGTTGCTAGTAACCCAAATACAATACCTTTTTTATTGTTTTTTTTAGCCATTTGTAAAGCAAAAAACAATGTAATACTACTGGTAATTATTACAGCTGTGCTTAAATAAAAAGCATTGGGAAGATTAAACAGCAGCCAATTTCCATTATCTGCTCTAACAACATATGCACTTGTTAAGCCTGCAAATAACATAACAATACTAATAATACCAACCCACAATAATGGCTTAGATGCTTTATTTTGAGCTGCCCTCAATTCAGCTTTGTATGTTGGACTAGATTTTATTTTTTCTTTCATGATATATTAATTTAAAAATTTACAGTCAATCATTAATGCTAACTGCACAACGGGAAGATATAAAAATGAACCAAACATTAATTTACGAGCATCATCAATAGTACTCGATTTATATAAATTAAAAGCTTGAATAATAAACAAAAAACCCATGCAACTTACAACAGAAGCGGAAAGCCACCCTGTAAAATTAAATACATAAGGTGTTAATGCGATAGGAAATAGAGACAATGTATAAACTAGTATTTGTGATCGAGAACTTTTATCTCGCCCACCTTTTGATGGTAGCATAAAAAAACCTGCTCGCTGATAATCATCGTGGCTTACCCAGGCAATAGCCCAAAAATGAGGAAACTGCCAAAAAAACTGAATGCAAAATAATAATATGGCAAAAAATGTAATATGTCCAAAACCCTCTGTTGCCGCAATAGCGCCAATTAATGTAGGCAATGCTCCAGGGATAGCCCCTACAAATACTGAAAACGGAGTCATTCTTTTTAAAGGCGTATAAACTAATGCATATAAAATAATGGAAACAAAACCAATAATACCACATAAAGGGTTTGTAAAAACCCATAATAAAATAGTTCCTGTTATACCAAATACTCCACAAAAAATTAATGCCTGATTAACTGATAAATTACCTGTTGGTATTGGTCTTGCTTTAGTTCTATTCATTAGTTTATCCAAATCTTTTTCAATAATTTGATTAAACCCATTAGCTGCTGCTGTTACTAAAAATCCCCCTAAGCATATCGCTAAAACTTGTTTCCAATTAAATGTTTCTGCTACTGTAAAAAAAGTAATAATAGCCGAAAAAACAACTAAAGCTGAAAGCGTAAACTTAGTAAGTTTTAAAAATGCTTTGAACTTACTATAAGTAATAGTTTCTATATCTGAAGTATGAATGTTAGTTTGCAAAGCAGCGCAAATTTAGGAAATAAATTACCATTTATTAAACTCTATCGATTTATATTTGTTATATGTATTAATAAGAAAGTTTTAATTTTAAATTTCTGATAATTATTATTTTATTAACCTCAACAATGTAACATGAAAAAACTATTTATTTTAACCTTAGCTACAATTACTATGGCATTTACAACTTCCGGCACAAAAAACTTACATGATTTTAAAGCCAAAACCTTAGATGGAAAAGATTTTAATTTTGCTGATTTAAAAGGCAAAAAAGTATTAATTGTAAATACAGCTTCTGAGTGTGGTTACACACCACAGTATAAAGACTTAGAAGCTTTATATAAAAAATACAGTTCTAAAAACTTTGTGATTATTGGTTTTCCTTGTAATGATTTTGGTGGACAAGAACCCGGCACAAGTGCTGACATTAAATCATTTTGTACTAAAAACTACGGTGTTACTTTTCAAATGATGGAAAAAGTAAGTATTGCAAAAAGTCCTATTTATAAATGGTTAACATCAAAAGCAGAAAATGGTGTTTTAGATGCAACTGTAAAATGGAATTTTAATAAATTTTTAATTGATGAAAAAGGAAATTTAGTAAAATATTTGCCTTCTTCTGTAAAACCAATGGATGTAGAAATAATAAATTGGATTGAAGGATAATAATTAATTCTTTTAAAAAATTAAGTGAATTTAAAAATCACTTATTTGCAAAACCAATCAACAACCCAAGCTAATTAGAAACTAGTTTGGGTTTTTCATTTTCACTTTTGAATATTGTAGTGCGAGTAATTAATTTTTAATAAATTTACATAAAGCTCAACTCTTCTGCTTTGTATTTAGAACTGAATATATTTTAGAATTTATCCTTTATTTAATTTGAGATATTTTATATTGTGTTTCGTACTCTTCTTTTGAGGCTATTTCGCAAGTATTTCCAATATCATTTAATAAATCGTAAATAAAATTTCTATCAGGTAATATTTTAGCAATATGTTTTACAACAATTACTTTACTGCCAATAAAACTAATTTCATCAAATTCACTAACACTAATGATT
>CANHPI010000082.1 GCA_947462425.1 Bacteroidota bacterium | reverse complement strand
ATTTGTGATATAAGTGTTTCGTGTATCAATAGAATAAGCGGTACCGTCAAAAATATAACTGCTGCTTTTAGTATTTAAAAACACAATTGGCTGTTTTTTTTTTAGCAAATTAAGAAGCAACCTTTTATATATTCGAATAGTCATCAAGACATCTCTTTTGCTTTTATCAGGAAATCTAAAAGTTGGTTTCTTATTACTCAAGCCTGCGTAATACAATTCTGATAAAATAATAGGTTTTCTTAATATGACTAATACATTAGCCAACAAATAAAACCAAAATGTTTTAATAATTACACCAATCATTATAGAATTGAATCCCAATTTAAAGGTGTACCTGCTATTAAATTGTGTTTTGATTTTTTTCCTAAAATTATTTTTATAAACTTAGGTTCGATGCCGTCGCCAGGGCGAATAATCCTTGTATTATTTTCCGTAAATAATTCACCCTCTTTTATGTTTTCAGACACATAAATTGAACGTTTGAAAAACAAACTTTTTTGTTCTGCACCTTGAATGCCATATTTTACATTACCTAAAGCCTGCCAAGCTCTTTCTGTTTCAATTACCAAATTTTTCAATTCTTCTGGTTCGATAGAAAATGCTGAATCTACACCTCCATCTGCCCTACGAAGTGTGAAATGTTTTTCAATTACATTTGCGCCTAACGCAACTGCTGCTACCGAAACACCAATACCCATTGTATGATCTGACAAGCCTACTATACAATTATGTAATTGAGCTAAATGAGGAATTGTTAAGAGATTTGTATTTTGAGGAGTTGCAGGATAAGTACTAGTACATTTTAATAAAATAAAATTTTCACAACCTTCTTCTTTTAAAGTTCTGACTGCCTCATCGATATCAGCTATAGAAGAAACGCCTGTTGAAATAATAACAGGCTTGCCTGTTTTAGCTACTTTGCGAATTAAAGGCAGATGCGTGTTTTCGAAAGAAGCAATTTTATGGGCTGGTACATTTAACGTTTCTAAAAAATCAACTGCTGTTTCGTCAAAAGGTGAACTAAAAGCAATCATTCCTTTTTCAATAGCTCTATCAAAAATAGGTTTATGCCACTCCCAAGGCGTATAAGCTTCTTTATACAAATCATGTAGTTCTTTGCCATTCCATAAAGATGTAGCATCATTAATGGTGTAAGCTCCCTTCATGGTAATCGTATCAGCTGTATACGTTTGTAGCTTTAAAGCATGCGCCCCCGCAGCCGCCGCCGCATCAACTAAAGCCAACGCTCTTTCTAAAGATTGATTATGATTACCACTCATTTCTGCTATAATGAATGGTTTAAAATCAGTTCCTATATTAACATTTTGTATTTTAATTTGTTTCATAATAATACATCTCCTTGTTTAATAATATAATCTTTCTCAAATTTAGTAACCTTCAAAACTCCATTTGGAGTTTTGAAGTATACCAAATTATATTCTACTTTAATGACTAACCCATTTTGCATATTTTGAGTAAAACCTAAATCAGAATATTCAACTTGATGAATAATAATTTTCTCTCCTCTGTTAAAACAAAAAGCGCCAGGATAAGGCTTAGCTTGAGCTCTTATCCAATTATAAATACGTTCTTTTTGCCAATCAAAACTAATTTTCCCGTCCTCTGGTGTTCTTTTTTCAAAAAAAGTAGCCAATTCATGATTTTGTTTGAATAAAGTTATTTTATTACTTTCCAGTTTACTAACTAATTCATCTACTATTTTAGGGTATAGATCATTAAATTTATTTAATACATCTTGTCCGGTATATGAATCTAAAATTGGAACTTCAATTTGTAAAATAATATCCCCCTCATCACAGCCTTCCTCCATTAAGTGAGCTGTTATTCCTGTAACTTTTTCGTTATTAATAATTGCCCAAATATGTGGAGTGCGTCCTCGATATTTTGGAAGTAAAGATCCATGAATATTTATAGCATACCTTAATGCCTTAGCAATAATATCTTTTTCAACTATAAATAAATAGTTTACTGACAATAATAACTCTGGGGCATTCAGTTTACCTAAAAAGCCAACAGACTTACCATCTCTTGGGTTCCCAACAAATAAAGGAATATTATTTTCATTACAACACTCAATAATAGAAACTGATTTAAAATCGGTATACACAAACAAAAGGGTTATTTCTTTACTTTCACGTAACTGATTTAATATTATACTTCCAAGATTTCCACTAATTAAAAGGCCTACTGTCATAATACAATATCATTAAATTTTGAAAGAATTAATACATCAACCAATTTTTCACCTATTTTAATATGCCTTTTTAAATGCCCTTCTTTTAAAAAACCTTGGTCATACATTATGTCAAAATAATAAGGCCTAATATCATATGCATATGTATGTGCTTTTTGAAAATTCAATTCACTAAAAGCAATACTAATAACTAAATTTAAATAAACACTCCAATCTTTTTTAAACTGAGCAATATCACTATTACGTTGATTACACAACAAAAAAGAAATTTCAGCATGTTTAGCTTCCCAATCAATATGAACTAAACCGCCATAACCAATTAATTTTCCATTTTCTAAAAACGACCAAAGAATTTGATTTGGTTTTTCTTGTTCAAATAATGGAGTAATTATTGTATTAAAATATGTTTCTTGCTGTTCCTTAGTTAAAATTTCTTTTTGACGTAGTATATCAATTTGAGCATTTCGCCATTCCAAAATAGCATACTTATCTTCGTCACGTAAAGGAACTAATAAGTAATTATCTTTACTGAAAACATTCTTTTTTAAACATTTATAATTTCTGCTTACTAACATACCTATAAATATTTCCTAAAAACAGGTTTAGTAGGCAATCCAATTAAATATTTTTCATACCCCTCATCAAGTGCTTTTTTATATACTAGGAGGCTCTCATTTAATGCAGTTGCAAAATAATCAATATCATAAGTTGTATGACTAAAACAAGGTATAAAAGCACCTTGAAATAAAACACCGCGTTTAATCATTTCTTGGAGAGCTAAAGTTCTATAACCCATTGAGATCGTTTTATTTCTATCTTTAAATAAAAACATTGGCATCCAATTACAAGGCACAATTTCAATATAATCAGTTAACTTATGATATTCTAATATTTCATTACATTTTTTGATGAAATAATCTCCAATGTTTTGATTATGTTTTATAATATCTTTACTTACAAATTCATTAATACTTTCGATACCTGCTGCTAAAGCGTGGGTTTCACCCCCATGCGTTGTTGAAGTTAAAAAAACTTTTTCAGCTCCTATGTTTCTAATACCTCCTAATTCCATCACTTCTTTTTTACCCGTTAAAGCACAGAAAGAAAAACCATTAGCAATACCTTTACCCCAAGTAGCCATATCTGGCTCAAGATTAAATTTAGTTAATGTGCCTGGCAATGAACTTTTGAAGCCTGAAATCATTTCATCCATGATAAATAAGGCGCCATAATGATGTGTAAGCTCAATGGCCTTTTGTAAGTATTCTTTAGCAGAAGGTCCAAATTGATGATTACCTAATGAACTTCTTTCTGGTTCAGTAATTACACAAGCAATTTGATTAGGATATTTTTCAAACAATTGTTTTAAAGAATTTAAATCACACGATTTAAATGTAACTGATAAATTACTAATTTCTTCGGGAACACCTAAATTACAAGCTGTTTTACCGATAAACCAATCATCATAACTGTAAAATGGATGATCTGAAGGAAATGCTACTAATTTTCGACCAGTTTTAGCTCTCGCCAATTTTACAGCAGCAGTTGTAACAATTGAACCATTTTTAGCAAATTTAACCATATCGTGTTGTGGCACTAAGGCTAAAAATTTTTCAGCCATCTCTTTTTCTAAAACAGAAGGCCGCTGAAAATTAACTCCTTTATCTAACTCTTGTTTTACTTTTTGTAAAACGGGTTCGTATGCATGCCCCAAACCAACAGATGTAAGCCCCATTGAGCAATCTAAAAACTGATTACCATCAATATCCCAAACGTACGCGCCTTTGCCTTGCGAAATAGCTGCGGGCGCTAATTGAGGAAATTGATCATCTCCCTTAGAATAGGTATGAGCTCCACCAGGAATTAAATCATGAATTTGAGCTCTATATTTATCTGACTCTTTAAAATTTGTTATATATCTTAGTTGAATACCATCGTTTTGTATTGATTTCATATAACCTTCGTTTCGTTTTATTAGTGAATTTTTATTTAAAAGTTGAGGATTAGTATCTAAATGATGCACATACTCTAACCATGTTTTTTTATCTCCCAATTTTTCAATTAATATTTTAATTAATTCAAAGTCTTCTAATTGATCAACCGTTAATCTGTATTTCGAAAAATCATCATGTAAACTAAAATTTTGAGAAGTAAAAACACTTTGGCCTAAAAAACTTGAATTTTTCCATATAAATGGTGTTACATGTTCTCTATCGGAAATTTGTGACGCTTCTTCCCATACTTTTTTTAATGCTGAAAATTTAAAAACCTCCACATCAATACCATCAGGATAAGTTGGGATTAAAGTATTTGAAACATAATCTAAGTTTTGATCAATACATGATTTTACAACACTATCAATTACTGAAGCATCAATTAAAGGGCAATCAGAAGTAATACGCACCACATAATCTGCTTGTTCATGCTTAACTGCTTGATAAAATCTATCCAATACATCACTTAAACTTCCTTTATAATATTGTATTGATAATTTTGATGCAATGTCACAAATTAAATCAGATTCTATTTCATCTGTTGTAGCAACAATCCACTTATTTACCAACAATGATTTCATTGCTCGTTCTAAGTGATATTGCAAAAGTGTTTTATCTTTAATAGTCAATAAAACTTTTCGAGGCAATCGAGAAGAATTTATTCTTGCTTGAGTTACACCTATAATCTTCACCAATTAGCTGGGTTTAAAAGTTTTTTATCTTCAATCTCAATATTGTTAATACAATCAAAAAGTTGCTGATTATGTTTCCAATTTTCAACCGATTTAATATTTTGTTTTAATTGTAATAAACTATCTACACCAATTACAACTTTATCTATATTTGGATGTGCGATAACATAATTTAAAGCCAAAGAGCCAATTTCAACATTAAAAGTATTACAATATGAACGCAAACTTTGCAGTTGCAATTTTAAAGGCATAAGGTTAATAGGTAACTTTTCAACATTCATAAAATACAAGCCTTGTAAAAATATTGAACGAACATGAATTTCAACACCTAAGCTTTTAAGCTTAGGTAAAATTTTTTCAAACTTTCTATCAAATAAACTATAAGGTATTTGAATTACATCGGGTATAAAATTTAAATCCAACAATTTAATTAATTGATCGAGCGAATAAAGAGAGTATCCGATTTTTTTAACTTTATGTTCCGCTTTTAAATGTTGTAATGTAGTCCACAATTCAGTGGTTTCAATTAAGGTATCTGCGCTATGAGCCATATAACCATAAACGCTATTACTATTAAGGCTATTTAAAGATATTTCTAGCTCTTTAATTAATTCTACTCCACTTGTAACTTTAGGAAACTTGGTAACAATTTTATAATTATTACCTGAATATTTACCGACTTTATATTCTGCATCACCATAAGCTCTTGCTGTATCAAGCATCTCAATACCAGCCGAATTAGCCATGTTAAATATTTCAGAAACTTCAAATTCTGAAGGTATTCCTGTAGAATTATTAATTCCATAGTTTAAACCAAACTGAACAGTTCCTAGAGCTATTTTATTAATCATTGATTAAAAAATTCTTCGATTTTTTGAATTACAAAAAGTTGTTCTTCATTTGTTAATGCTGGATACATTGGCAAACTTAAACATTCGTCATAATAATTTTCTGATAAAGGAAAATCTCCTTTTTTAAATCCTAATGTTTTATAATATGGCATTGCATGCACTGGAATATAGTGCACCTGAGCAAAAATGTTATTTTGTTTTAAATGGTTATATAAACCAAACCTATCTTTAACTTTAATAATAAACAAATGAAATGCGTGCCCTTGATGTAAACTTATAGGCTGTATACTAATTTTTTTATTATTACTAAAAGCATTACTATATTTTTCGGCAATCAATCTTCTTTTTTCTAAGCCTTCATCTGCACGGTTTAATTGAGTAATACCTAATGCACATAACATATCTGGTATACGATAATTATAACCTAATTCTTGCATTTCATAATACCAAGCTCCATGATTTTCAATTAATAAATCAGGGCTTTTAGTAATACCGTGTGTTCTTAATAAAATTAGTTTATCATATAATGCTTTGTCGTTAGTTGTAATCATACCTCCTTCGCCAGTGGCTATATGTTTTACAGGATGAAAAGAAAAGATTGCTAAATCGGCAAAAGTACCATTACCACATAATTGTTTATTGCCTTTACTATCGATAAAATATCCGCCTGGTGCATGACAGGCGTCCTCAATAATCCATAAATTATATTTAACAGCTAACGCTTTAAACTCTTCTAAATTACTAGCTAAACCTGCAAAATCAACAGGTATAATACCTTTAAAAAAACCTGCTGGCTTCGATAAAATTAGTTCTTCAACATTTGCTATATCAATTAAAAATGTATCGGGATTTATATCGGCAAAATAAACATTGCCACCACAATATTTAATACAATTAGCGCTAGCCGCAAATGTAATTGGCGTAGTTATTACATTAACGCCTTCGGCAACATTTAAAGCCATAGCACATAAATGAAGAGCTGCGGATCCGTTACTTACAGCTACTGCATACTTAGCGCCTACATAATTTGCAAAAGCATCTTCAAACTCTTTTACTTTGGGGCCTTGGGTTAAAAAATCGGATGTTAATGTTTGTACAACCGCTTCAATATCTTCCTGAGAAATGTATTGTTTACCGTATGGTATTGATTGATTCATTTATAAATTAATTAAATAGTAAAATCCTTATCGACATGCGTTTTAATTAATGAGCGAATTTCGTCTACTCCCACCCATTCTGTATTATCTCCTGAATTATATTGAAAACCGATAGCCACAGATTTTGCATTAAATTTTTTTATGTATTCTTGCAAATCCCAAGATGTTACTTGTGGTAAAATAGCATAATATTTACCTAAATCGTATGTGGAAAAAGAATCGGAAGACGTAATCATTTCTTCATGAACTTTTTCACCAGGACGTATTCCAATAATTTCATGTTTACATTCAGGCCCAATGGCTTCAGCCACATCTGTAATTTTATAGGAAGGTATTTTGGGAACAAAAATTTCTCCGCCCCATGCTGTTTCCATTGCGTGTAAAACCATATCAGAACCTTCTTGTAATGAAATATTAAAGCGTGTCATCGTAGCGTCAGTAATCGGTAACACACCTGTTTTTTTTCGGTTTAAAAAAAATGGGATGACTGAGCCATTTGAACCCATTACATTTCCATAACGAACCACTGAAAATTTAATATCGCGTGTACCTTTAATATTATTAGCTGCAACAAATAATTTATCAGAACATAACTTTGTAGCACCATATAAATTAATCGGGGCAGCTGCTTTATCAGTAGAAAGAGCAACCACATGTTTTACACCAGTAGCCATTGCTGCATTGATAACGTTTTCTGCACCCAATACATTTGTTTTAACACATTCTATCGGATTGTATTCTGCAATATGAACATGCTTCATAGCTGCGGCATGAATAACATATTCAATACCTTCAAACGCCCTTACAAGTCGATCGTAATCTCTTATATCACCTATAAAATAACGAATTGCTGCGTATTTAGTTTCAGGAAATTCTTGATTCATTTGAAACTGTTTTTGTTCATCTCGCGATAAAATAACTAAACGTTTGACTAATGGCCAACGTTCTAAGATAGTTTTAGTTAACTGCTGACCAAGTGAACCTGTTCCGCCTGTAATTAAAATTGATTTATGATTTAAGTCTAACATAGTTTTATATTTTATTTATAAAATAAAATGAGTTTATTTAATTTTAAGTTACCTGAGGTTAATTCATTATACATAGGCAATCGAAGCAAACAATCAGAATATAAATCTGAATTTGGCAATTCTCTTTGGTAATGTTTAGTGTTTAAAGAAAATTAAAATATAAAAAAATTTCTTTACAAACAATTAACTAATTTATATCAAATGTTTTGAAATACATGATTTACGAAAGCGTTAAATTATCAATAGATGTCACAAACTCCTTATAATTTAACTCTGCATTAAAATTCATTTCCCAATAAAGTCTACATCTTTGATGAAACTCATTTGTGTTTTTATTTGAATTATGGAATTCGGTAATTTTATTTGATACATCTTGTGAATCAAAACTACATTCTATTAAAAAACCCGTTTCATTATTGCAAATTTCATGACAACCTCCGACATTTGTGGACATAATTGGAATGCCATAACTTTGCGCTTCCATCATTGATACTGGCAAACCTTCAGACGAACTCAAACTTACAAATAGATTAATGGCATTTGTTTTATAAAACAAATCTATTTCTTGCTTTGATAACAAACCATAAAAAATAACTTCAATGTGATTTGGGAGTGTCCTTGTTATTTTTTGTAAATTTTCAAAATCAGGTCCATTCCCAATAACATGCCACGTGATAGGTATTTCAATATATTTTAAAACATCTACCATTAAATGCAAACGCTTAATGTCTCGTATGATAGAACAACTGGCTATTTGAAATTTCTCTGAAATAGGGTTTATTTGATTAGTGTAATTTAAAGTTCCCAAATAACTCGATTTTATTTTTTTTTTTATAAGATTGGTTATTTTTTTTCAAGTGATTAGCTCCAGCTTTTGAAACAGAAAAAACAGAATCTATATACTTAAATTGTAGTTTACGAAATGGAATAAAATTATATTCTGTTTGATTTTCAAACACATCAAAACCATGTGCTCTGCTTATGGCAATAGATTGAGGCAAAGTTTGTTTTACAAGCGCAGCAATAGTTGCATAATCACTAAACCAATACGCATATAAATAAACATTTTCTGAATGGGTATTTTTTATAATTGATGAGTAATAATTTGCTTTTAATATTAATTGCTTAAGCAAAGAATAATTATAGATAAATAATTTAGAAACTAACTTTTGTTTTACTAATAAACTAAAATCACTAAATACCCATTTAATAGCTTTAAGAAAAATAGAGATACTCACTTTTTGCTTATTTATTATTGGAGGTGGAACTACAAAACAATTTTCAGGTAAAGACTTAATGGAAACAGTTCCATTTTGAGGTAAAAAGTAAACAGAATCAAATGCTTTAGCTAAATATAATAATTCATCTCATAAATACATTTCTCCATGTTCATCACAAGGAAAACTAGAAGTAAAAATATATATCGATTTTTTTAAACTCACTTAATTCAACAAATTTAAT
>CANHPI010000081.1 GCA_947462425.1 Bacteroidota bacterium | reverse complement strand
TTGCTTCAGTTTTTGCACAAACAGTGCCAACTTGTTCATTAAATCCAACGTTTATTGCAAGTAATAAAGTTGGTGTTTGGCCTGATAGCGCAACCAATTTTATCTCTGGAACGGTTGGTATTCCTTACGAACAAAATATGACGGTAAAAGTACCGAAGGACACAACTGTAGTTGCTACAGGTGCAACTTTCACTTTTTGCTTTAATAAATTTGTATTATATACACCTGTAGGTGTTACAAATTACAATTTACCTCCAGGTTTAAATATTGGCTCATCAACTTCTGCTGTTGCAAATGGTAATATAAATGGCGCTATATCATTAAAATTTCCTGGAAATGCTAATAATTGTGCTAGTATTTATGGTACACCTACTGTTGCAGGATCTTATACTTTGCAATTAGCAATTCAACCTTATACTAATGGGCCAGTTGTTCCTTTTATTTCTCCATGCAGCAATAATCCTGCTAGTGGAAGTACAGTAACGGCAGGTCCTCAAGTTTTAAATTATTATATTATTAATATTTCAAGTCCTACAGGTTTAGTAGATTTAGGAAATGATAAAATGTCATTATCACAAAATATTCCAAATCCATTTTCTTCTACTACTGATATTAAATTTTACGTTGAAGGAGAAGATGATGCAACTGTAACAGTTTATAATACCTTAGGTGCAATCGTTTCTCAACAAACAGTTAATACAGTAGTTGGAGAAAATAAGGTTACGATAAACGCCATTAATTTATCAAATGGAACTTATATGTATTCTTTGAAATATAAGGGCGCCATTGCAACAAAACGCATGATGATTATTAACAATTAATATACCTTTTCGAAGGTTAATTTTATGTCAGCTCAAACCTTCGAATTATTTATTTTAGGCAGTAGTGCAGCTACACCAACTGTCAATAGAAATCCAACCTCTCAGTTATTAAATATAGCTGAGAGGTTTTTTTTAATAGATTGCGGAGAAGGTACTCAAATGCAATTACGAAAATACAAAGCTCGATTTCAAAGTATTAATCATATTTTTATTAGTCATTTACATGGCGATCATTTTTATGGATTGCCTGGTTTTTTGGCAAGTATGCATTTATTAGGTCGAAAAAATGAACTGACTATTTATGGTCCAAAAGAATTAGAAGAGATTATTTCAATGATTCATAAACATTCTGATACTTATTTAAATTACGAAGTAAAATTTATTCATACTCAAAATAAAAATAAGCAACTTATATTTGAAGACGAAAAAGTAGAAGTTTATAGTTTTCCCTTAAAACATAGAATTGCAACTACAGGTTATTTATTTAAAGAGAAACCTTTACCTCGTAATATTGACAAGTATAAATTAGAAAAATTGAATGTATCTTTTGCTGAAATCCATAAATTAAAACAAGGATTGGACGCGATAGATAACGATGGAAATAAAATTGAAAATAAACAACTAACAATTGATCCTCCAAAAACAAGGAGTTATGCCTTTTGTAGTGATACAAAGTTTTTTGAAGAATTGGCAACAGATATTAAAGATGTTGATTTACTGTATCATGAATCAACTTTTTTAGAAGATAAAAAAGACAGAGCAAAGGCAACATTTCATAGTACAGCCAAACAAGCTGCCCAAATGGCTATGTTATCAAATGCACAAAAGTTAATATTAGGTCATTTTTCTGCTCGCTACGGTAATTTAGATGATTTTTTAGTTGAAGCAAAATCTTTATTTTCAAATTCTGAATTAGCTATTGAAGGTAATTTATTCTCTTTATAGTATTACCACTCTGATTTTATTCTAACAATCATCCTCTTTTAGTTTATTTTTTTATTTAATTGATTAATTCCGTTTTTTACTAAATTATAAAAATTTTCAAGACGATTAACTAACAACTTTTAATAAATTTTATAGATATATTTTGAAATTACATAATCAAACGTATCTTTGTTTAAAATTAATCTAAATAAGATAATTAAGGATGATTTCAGTACTTATAGCCGATAATAATTATTTAAGCCGTCTGGGTTTGTATACCTTATTAAGCACTACACCTAATATTGAAGTAGATTATATCGAGGATGATAATTTTGATAATTTAGTTTCTTGTATTAAAAAAAATAAACCCAAAATTTTAGTTTTAGATTTTCAATCACTTGGTTTTAATTCTAAACACATAGCAACATTATCCAATACTTTTAAACGTCTGCAAATACTAGCAATTACTGATTATATGAGCAGAAGCGAGATGCAATCAGTTTTAGATTCCGGTGTAAGAAGTTATTTATTAAAGGAATGTGACAAAGATGAAATTATTGAGGCTTTGCATTCAACTTATAGTGGCGAACGTTTTTTATGTGGTAAAGTAGCTTATTTCCTTTCTAATTCAGATGATTTAGAATCAATTAAACCACAATTGAGTAAAATATCTTGCAAGGGTTTAGGTATCACTGATAGAGAGTTAGATATTATTCGATTAATAGCAGAAGGTTTATCTAATAAATTAATTGCAGATAAATTAGAATTAAGTACTCATACAATTAATACACATCGTAAAAACATTATGTCTAAGCTTAACATTCCAAATACAGCTGGTATAGTAATGTTTGCTGTTAAGAATAATTTATTAGCTGCTTAATATTCATATAAAATATCCATGTTTACCCCCCAAACACAAACAACAAAAATTATACGGGCTAAACCATATAACTCTCAATAGCTAAATGGATAAAAATAATAATTAACTAAATATGAAATCTTCGTTAGAAATAAGTGACTTTTTTATACTATTTTTTATAGCTGGTATTTTTTGTTTAGGAATATACACTTTAGTAAAATTCATGAAGAGTAAGGATTAATATTTCACCTTATTTCACAATAATTTTTCTTTGTAAAGCCTTTAAAACAAAAGATTTATCTATCTTTGTTAGCTATTATGCAAGAACAAATTTTAATCCTCGATTTTGGTTCCCAGTTCACTCAATTAATTGCTCGTCGCGTGCGAGAAATGAATGTTTATTGCGAGATCCATCCCTACAATAAAATTCCAGATATTACTTCAAACATAAAAGGAGTTATTTTATCTGGTAGCCCACATAGTGTTCGTCAGGATAATCCATTAAATCCTAATTTGGATAACATTAAAGGTAAATTACCCTTATTGGGTATTTGTTATGGCGCCCAGCTGTTAGCACATTTTTATGGTGGCGAAGTTGGTAAATCAAATTCTCGTGAATACGGAAGAGCCAACTTAAGTTTTGTTGAGGATAACAATCCTTTATTTAAAAATATCAATAACGAATCTCAAGTTTGGATGAGCCATGCTGACACTATTTTAAAAGTACCAGAAAGTTATAATATTATTGCAAGTACACACGATGTAAAAGTAGCTGGTTTTGCTATTAATGATGAGCAAACCTGGGGAATTCAGTTTCATCCAGAAGTTTATCATTCTACAGAAGGTGCTCAGTTGTTAACTAATTTTGTAAAAGGTATTTGTGGTGCTAAAGCTAATTGGACATCTGATTCTTTTATTGATACAACTGTTGCAGAGTTGAAAGCAAAATTAGGTGACGATAAAGTTGTTTTAGGTTTATCGGGTGGAGTTGATAGTAGCGTTGCAGCCGTTTTATTGCATAAGGCAATTGGTTCAAATTTACATTGCATCTTTGTAGATAATGGTTTATTGCGCAAAAATGAATTTGAAAGCGTATTAGATTCATATAAACACATGGGCTTAAACGTTAAAGGCGTAAATGCAAAAGATCGTTTTTATGCTGCTTTACAAAACGTATCAGATCCTGAAACTAAACGCAAAGCAATTGGTAAAGCATTTGTGGATGTGTTTGATGATGAATCAAAATTAATTACAGATGCCAAGTGGCTTGGACAAGGAACTATTTATCCTGATGTTATTGAAAGTTTGTCTGTAAACGGACCGTCCGCTACCATTAAATCGCATCACAACGTGGGTGGTTTACCTGATTATATGAAGTTATCAGTTGTAGAGCCTTTAAGGAGTTTATTTAAAGATGAAGTAAGAAGAGTAGGAACCGCTTTAGGAATTGATGCCTCATTAATAGGTCGCCATCCTTTTCCCGGTCCGGGATTAGCAATTCGTATTTTAGGAGATATTACCGCTGAAAAAGTTCAATTATTACAAGATGTTGATGCTATTTTTATTGATGGATTAAAATCTGCCGGATTATACGATTCTGTTTGGCAGGCAGGTGCTATATTATTACCAATTCAAAGTGTTGGTGTTATGGGCGATGAGCGTACTTATGAAAAAGTAGTTGCATTGCGCGCCGTTTCTTCTACTGACGGTATGACGGCTGATTGGTGTCATTTACCTTACGAGTTTTTAGCAAAAGTATCTAACGATATTATAAATAAAGTAAAAGGTGTGAATAGAGTAGTGTACGACATTAGCTCTAAACCACCCGCTACAATTGAGTGGGAATAATTCAGTAGGTAGGAATTAGAAATTAGTGATCGGCAAATCAATTAAATAATTTATGACTAAAATAAAAACGACATACTTAAAATTCTCTTTGTCTTTTATCTTATGTCTTATTTCTTATTTCTTTTCGGCTCAAACCAAATCAACTAATATAAAAACAATTGGAGGTAAAAAGTACTTCATTCATAAAGTAGAAAAAGGGCAAAGTTTATATGCTATTTCTAAAATTTATGCAATTGACGTTAATTCTATTTTAACAGAAAACGATGAGGCAATTGATGGATTAAAAAATGGTCAAGAATTAAAAATTCCTTTCGAAAGTTTATTACCTAAACAAACTTTAGCAATTGATACTAATAAATATACATATCATAAAGTATTAAAAGGAGAAACTGTTTATGCTATCACAAAAAAATATACGATTGATGATAAAAAATTAGCAACCTATAATCCTACTATTAATAATGGTTTAAAAGTAGGTGATTATATTATTGTGGGTGAAAAGAAAAAAAATGATGACATCAAGCCATCTATAATTCTTAGTTCAGCTTCCGGTATAGCAGCAGATACATATACAGTTCAACAAAGTGAAACTATGTATGCTATTGCCAAAAAGCTAAATGTTTCACAGGAGGATATTTTAAAATGGAATCCTTTAGTTAAAGATGGTATTAAACAAGGTCAGGTTCTAAAAATTGGTTCACTAAAAGCTAATACAACACTTCCAATTGTAACTTCCTCAACAATAGTTACAATACCCGAGGATACTGCTTTAATTCATAAGGATAAAAAATTAGCATATAATATTGGTTTGTTTTTGCCATTTAAATTATTAGAAAGTGAAAATATAAATGTAGATGAATTGGTTCGTGCAAAATCAAATTTCCCTCAAACACAGTCCTTAGCACTCGATTTTTATGCTGGCTTTAAAAAAGCTGTAGATTCTTTAATATCAAAAGATTTTGACGTCAATATTCAGTTGTTTGACGCAGAGGAAAGAGATTCAATTAAAATTGAATCGATTTGTAAAACAGTAGAATTTAAAAAGTTAGATGCTGTTTTTGGGCCTTTGTATTCTGGTATATTTAAGTTAGTATCTAGTCATGCTAAGCGTATGGGAATTCCAATTGTTTCACCTGTAATTCAACAAAATAAAATATTATTTGATAATGCTTTGGTAAGTAAAGTAACACCGTCCGTTTATACTTTAATCGAAAGTTTAGCTGATTATTGTAGCGATTCTTTAAAATCATCGTCCAATATTATTATAGTAAATTCTACAACTAAAGATCAACAGTATATAAAAACATTTAAAAGCAGATATAATGGATCGATATTAAAACACATTAAAAATAGCAAAGATACCATTACTGAAGTAAAAGGTGTAGCAGGTGTTAAGGCTTCTTTTATTACAGGAAAACAAAATGTAGTAGTTTTATTAACTAATAATTTAGTTTACATACAAGATTTCATCACGCAACTATATGCATTTTCTAATAAAAAGAATATAATTTTAATGGGTTTTAACAGTATTTCTAATGTTGATAATTTGGATCAGGAATATTTAAATGAATTGAAGTTTCATTTTGCTTCTCCAAATCTTATCGATTTCCAAGATTCAACAATTCGTAAATTTTCAAAATCATATCAGGAAATTTATACAGTTAATCCTTCCGAATATTACTTTCAAGGTTTTGATATTGCAATGTATTATCTCTCAAATTTAAAAAATCAAGGACCCGATTTTTTTCTAAATCTAGATAAATATAATAGCGAAGGTGTTTATACAGGTTTTAAGTTTTACAAACTAGATAATCAAACTGGTTTTGAAAACAAAGCGGCTTACATCTATAAATATTCTAATTATAAATTGCAAAAATTAGGATGGAAATAAATAAAGAAAACATTACAGAGTGGTTAAAATCTCTTCAAGATAGCATTTGTCGATCCCTTGAACAAGAAGATGGTTTAGGAAAATTTAAAGAAGAAAACTGGACTCGCGAAGAAGGTGGTGGCGGACGTTCAAGAGTTATTGAAAATGGAACTGTAATTGAAAAAGGAGGCGTCATGTTTTCTGCAGTAAGTGGTAAAACACCCGATTTTTTATTTAAAGAAAAAGAACATAGCGTTTCAAATTTATCTCATAGTGAAACAACTTTTTTTGCCACAGGAGTATCTATTGTTATTCATCCTAAAAGTCCATTTGTGCCAATTATTCATATGAATATCAGGTATTTTGAAATGAGTAATGGCACAAAATGGCTGGGTGGTGGCATTGATTTAACACCTCATTATATTGTAGATGAGGATGCTCAGTTTTTTCATCAACAATTAAAAAATGTTTGCGATAAACATCACGAATCCTATTATCCAAAATTTAAAATATGGGCTGATGATTATTTTTATATTAATCATCGCAAAGAAACTAGAGGTATTGGTGGAATATTTTTCGATAGATTAAATGAAAATGAACATTTAAATTTTAAAGAAAATTTTGCATTTTGGCAAGATGTTGGTAGCATATTTGCCTCAACCTACGTATCATTAATGCATAAAAATAAAACAAAATCATTTTCCGAAGAACAAAAGCAATGGCAGTTGTTAAGAAGAGGTCGTTATGTTGAGTTTAATTTAGTGTATGATAAGGGAACTAAATTTGGATTAGAAACAAATGGTCGAATCGAATCAATTTTAATGAGTTTACCTACTAATGCCAGTTGGGTTTATGATTTTAAACCCAAAGAAGGTTCGCAAGAACAAAACACACTTGATAAGTTAAAAAAAGGAATTAATTGGGTATAAACATGGGTACTATTTTAAAATATTTTTTGCAAGGATTAGTTTTATTTATTCCAATTGGCATAACAGTAATTGTGTTTGTTAAATTATTTCAGTTTTTTGAAGGTATATTTTCATTTGTGGGTTTAACAGGAAGTATGTTTTTAGATACAGTAATTTCCTTTGTGGCATTATTAATTATAATTACCATTATAGGGTTATTAGCATCATCATTTATATTTAAAAAATTATTTACATTTATTGAAGAAAAGTTAGAACATGCACCAATAATTAGGCATATTTATTCTCCTATTAAAGATTTTATGAATGCTTTTATGGGCAATAAAAAACGTTTTACAAAGCCAGTATTGGTGTTAACAAACCCTCAATCTAATATTCAAGAATTAGGATTTATAACCCAAGACGATTTGAGTGAATGGGAAATAAAAGATAAATGCGCTGTTTATTTACCATATTCCTATTCATTTTCCGGCAGATTGGTAATTGTTTCGAGAGAACAAATTACACCTTTAAATATTGATGGAGGTGATGCCATGAAGTTTATTATTTCAGGTGGTGTAACGGATGTAGATTAAAGTTATAACTTAGTATAATAATTTTTTAATAGTAATCATGAAAAAAAATATTCTAACATTATCCGCTTTGTGTTTATTAAACTCAGTTAGTGCACAAAAAATTACTGTAAATGATGGTTCAGAAAAATTTTCTTCAGGTAGCCATAATGCTTATTCTACAACTATTTATGAAACCTCAAAAGATGATGTTGAAAGTAAATGGAAAAGTTTCTTAAAAGATTTTAAGAACGAGAAAGTAAAAAGTGATAATGGTGAAATTTTTGGAGATAATATATTAATTAAAGACTGGGGTAATAATCCTGTAGATATATACTCTAAGTTTGAAGAAAATAAAACGGCAAAAACAGTTGTAATGCATGTAGCTTTTGATTTGGGAGGCACCTATTTAAGTGGTTCAGATGGAGTTAAACATAGTGGTGCTAAAAAAATGCTAAAGGAGTTTGCTATCAAAACTACCAAGGAATCAATGGAAGAAAAAATAAAAGACTTGGAGAAGATTTATAACAAATTAATGGATAATCAAAAAGATTTGGAGAAAGAAAATAAAAGCTCTAAATCTGACATAGAAAATTATAAAGATAAAATTCAAAAAGCAGAAGAAGATATTTCTAAAAATGAAGCTGATCAAGTAAAGAAAAAAGCTGAAATTGAAGCTCAAAAAAAACTAGTTGATGAGGCTAAAAATATAATTGTCACTGTAAATTAAAATGATTTTTATATATTAAAATTGATGGCTTTAGTTGTTGATATTATAATTTCACTTATTTTGAAATTTATATAATATTTTTTTAAAAATCTAAATTTTATATTTTATTGCTTTTCATTTAATTCTAAAAAACTAATGGTTGCACCAACAACAGCTAAATAAGGCCCGAACATTAAACCTATATAGAATGGCAATAGCAAAAAAACTGAAAATATCATTCCAATTCCACAAGCCAAACCTATATTTTTACGAGTGAATTTTATGCTATCCGTAATTGTCATTTTGTGGCGTTCAAAATTATAGTCGAGCATTGTAAATCCTATAAAATACCAAGAAACAATCAATAATAATGGACCAATTATTATTACTAATGGGGGAAAAATTAAAGAAATAATAAAACATAAAGCAATGAAAATATATTCTAAAAACATATTTCTAATACTAATTAAGATTCCCCTTCCTACATCATATATAAATTGACCAAACTTAAAAGGATAGTTTTTTTCGTATATTTTTTCCTCAACTGATTCTGACAATAAAGCGAATAGGGGAGACAAAAAAATTAGAACCATGTATTTTGAAAATGTTATGGATATAAACCAAAATAAAATTTTAAAAATCCAAGATAAAATAAAACTGAAATATTCGGTTAAAAAAGGTTTTGCAAATGAAAGCCATGAACCTGAATTTGCTATTGATTTAAAATTTAATAGTTGATTAAACCGCAAACAGACAGTTGATTTGTTAATATTTCATGAATCCTTTGATTTTATTAGTTTTCCAATATTTTTACCTTGTAACAAAAAGTTACAAGAACATTGGGTTATAAAATTGAATATTCAGACGATAAAGTAAGTGCTTGGGGAGGTTTTTCGGTGATGAAGAACTTCAATGATAAAATAGGATTGCGAACTATTTTGCGAGATTTGCCAAT
>CANHPI010000080.1 GCA_947462425.1 Bacteroidota bacterium | reverse complement strand
CGTAATTTTTTCTTTTGAAGGTTTTGCGATGGGGTCAAGACTAAATCATAGTGTTGGTGCATTGAACGATAATTCAAATTGGTTCATTATAGGTTGGAGCAAAACCGTTGGCGATTTAAGGGTTTCACATTTTATAGGAATGCACGCCTTGCAAGTATTGCCAATACTTTCCTACTACGTTTTAAAAAATACAAAAATGACAGTTGGACTTTCAATTTTATATGGACTTTTGGCACTGCTGACACTTATTCAAGCACTACAAGGCAGACCTTTGATAAATCAAAAGAGTAAAATAACTAAAACACAATAGTTGGACAAGGCAAAAAACACTTTAACGAACAGCGGTTTGAGGAAAGTGGTTGCTCAAACTAAAATAGTTATTTTAGCTTTGCAAAAATCCATTAAACAATTATCTTTGTTAGTAGCGTTTCGGTAGACAATGTTTCGAATTAAATCGTTGCTTATGAAAAAAAAATATGTAATTATATTATTTCTTATCATTACTTGCCGGCAGACATTTTCCCAAAACTACCCAACATTTGGACCTGAAATACCAGTAAATATAATTGGGCTATCTCTTGATGCGATGGAGCCATCTATATCAGCAAATGGCAATTACCTTTTCATAAACAATATTAATGATGGTGTTACAACAAGCCTTTACTATGCAACTAAAGTAAATGACTCTACATTTACATTTGCTGGAGTATTGTCAGGTGCAAGTCAAACAATTACTCCAAGATTAGATGCAGTTGCCTCCTCCGATTCTTCAAATCGTTTTTATTGGACATCTTTACGAGACTTCCCTACACAGTTTGACAATTACTTTCACGGTACTTTTAATGGAACTGATGTTGTGAATATTAGCAGATTACACGGAACATTTTATATATATGCAGTAGGCTGGCTTATGATGGATGCGGAAATTAATTATGACGGAAATTTGCTCTATTATACAAATGCATATTTTGGACCTACATATGCTGGTTGCGGCGGAGGTCCGTGCCAAGGAAAGCTAGGTGTTGCGCTAAAACAAAATGATTCCACTTTCAACAAACTAAACAACTCCGATGTAATTATGCAAAACATAAACGATACAAATTATGTAGTTTATGCTCCAAATATATCGAAGAATGAATTAGAATTATTTTACACCAGATTTTTAAAGAGCAACATTTCACTTGGAACACAAATATGTGTTTCCGTGCGGACTAATTTAGCAGATACATTTAGCTTACCTTCTATAATTCATCCTTTTTCTGCACTTACTCCTGAAGCGACCACACTAACAAGTGACCAATCAAAAATATATTATCATAAAAAAAACGGTGGTATATATAAATTATTTATGCGTTACCGCAGTTTAACAACAGGAATAAATGAAAAAGGAAACATTAGAGGCTTAACACTATATCCTAACCCATCAAACGATATAATTAATGTAAACCTTTCAAATCCGAATATGAGCTTTTCACTTGAACTATATTCTGTCTTTGGACAACTACTCTTAAAGACATGTAACAATACAATTATTGACATTTCAAATTTTACAAGCGGTATTTACACACTGATTGTAAAACAAGAAAATAAAATTTGGAAAAATAAAATAATTAAACAATAGAAATGGAATCAAGGGTAGCAAAAAACAGCAAGTATAAGAAATTCGCAGTTCAATAGTTAAATAAAGCTTTGTACTTAGCATCAAGTTCATTGCTAGCGAACAGTTTATTGCCACTCAATCATTAACTTCTTGTACCTGCAAACCTCCACCAGCATACATTTTAGAATTAAATTGTGAAAAAAAGAAAATTATTAAGCCAACGACATCCAATTTTATATTTTTTGGCTATTTGGGTAAGGCGCATAAGACGTTATGCAAATTGGTATTTTGATGATAAAAAATACGCTAATGAACAAATAACTGAAAAACTTCCATATAGAGTTAAAAGACATCAATCAGTTTTATTAAGAAAACTGGGGAATAATAACGAACAATTGCAATTGAATAAAGTAACAAATCTAAAAATTGCAGTAAAAGAATTAGATGGCATTATAATAAAACCAGGAGAGACATTTTCATTTTGTAAATTGGTTGGCCTTCCTACAAAAAGAAAAGGGTATTTATTAGGAATGGAATTGTCGTTTGGAGAAGCAAGAGCAGGAATTGGTGGCGGAATATGTCAAATTTCAAATATGATACATTGGCTGGTGATGCATAGTCCATTAACAATAGTTGAAAAATCAAACCATTCGTTTGATCCATTTCCAGATGAAGGAAGAGTATTACCATTTGGAAGTGGAGCTGCAATTTTTTATAATTACATAGATTTTCAATTTACTAATAATACCAAAGATTTATTTCAAATTAACATATGCTTTTCTGGAAAGTATTTAGAAGGAGAACTTAGAGTAAATAATGAGTTAGACATATCCTATCATATTTTTGAAAATAATCATCAATTTTTAAAGATAGATAATCAATTTTTTCGTCAAAATGAAATTTGGAGAAATTGTATTCAAAAACAAAGTGGCGATATTATAAAAACTGAACTACTCAAAAAAAATTTTGCAAGAGTAACTTACAAACCTCAGGAATATATTGAACAGAAAAATCTTAACAAATAGATGTTTAGCAAAATGAGCACATGCAATTGTATAAGACAGATCAAGTTGCTTGAAAAATTTTGTTTAAAAAGGTACCTATTGAAAACGAAGACAACCAACTAAACGTAGCTTTATTTATGAACACAATCATACTGCTCATAATAACAATTATAAATTGTAATTTTAGTTACTCACAAAAGTTAAATAATACGCAAGAAAAAAATGAAACGAAAGTTAAATTGTATGCACCTATTTACAGTATATACTACCAAACTGCTAAATGGGAATTGACAATAGAAAATACTGAGTTTTTAAATTCTTATGTTATTCAAAAAACACAAAGATCAAACGCACTGAATCTAATAATCTATCTTGAAGGACACACAGACGATTTGGGCAATTCTGATTACAATTTAGAACTTTCAAAAAAAAGAGTAGAGACAGTTGCTGACTATTTAAAAAGTAAGGGTGTTGGCGAAGAAAAATTAAAAATCTCTTACTTTGGCAAATCAAAACCTGAAACAAGGAAAATCGCTATATCTAAAAATATTATAGACATTCGTTATTCAAATAGACGAGTAACTATTAGAATTGAAGAGATATAGCGAACCTTTTTCGTAAATTGAATAATTAAAAAAGAAACTTAGGCAAAAAACAAACTGCAAACTTGACTGTTTACAACTCGGTTGGACAAATAGTAAAACAACTAATTAATATTCAGGGACAGTCATTCATTTTACAACGTGAACTCTTATCAATTTGACTGTACTTCATTCAACTGACACGAGACAATAAAACTATCAAGTCTGACAAACTAATAATCACGGATTGATAATAATACTGCACATAAAGTCACATTTGCATTGTTTTCGATGACTCATAAAAACATAATAATTAATGCTTTGTTGCTCGGAACATTTTTTTACTAAAAATTGGTTTTGAGCTTCGCGTATCCTAGTCAATATTTTACAACGTAGTTTATATGTTTTAAAGGCAAAAATCCTATTTTATGTAGAATAGATTTTCCAAATAAAAATAGCCTAATATTTACGAAATTTTTGACATCTTTTTAGTATGTTTGTTTTAAACTGTAAAGTTTTTTGGAGTGGCTTTACTATTTATAAATATTCACTCCAACTATAATTAATATTTACATAGCATGAAAAAATACATTTATTTAATGATTAGCATTTTGATTTTAAATATTTCAAAATCTCAAACTACTGAAGTATTAGAATCTGATAAAATAGTTGGTGTATGGCAGGTAGGAAGTGGTAAAGCTCGAGTTAAAATAACAAAATATGGCGATAAGTTTGGTGGAAAAATCGTTTGGTTAAAAGAGCCTAATTATCCAGACGGAACTAAAAAAGTGGACAAAAACAACCCTGACGAAACAAAAAGAACCACACCTTTGTTAGGCTACAATAATTTATTAGGATTCTCCTACAAAGGTAAATCAGAATATGATGGAGGTACCATTTACGATCCCGAAAATGGAAGCATCTATAACTGCACTATTTTTTTAAAAGACGATAATACCATAGAGGTAAGAGGATACATTGGAGTTTCTTTATTTGGCAGAACAGATACCTGGAACAGAGTTATTTTAAAAGCTAAATAAATAATATACTATAACTAATATATATATGAAATTCAATATTTTATTTATAACCATATTTTTTTCAACCATTACTTTAGCTCAAACACCAATTGATACAGCTAAAACAGATGAAGAAGATTTTTCGATGTATGCAGATGTGGTTGATGCTCCTTCCACAAATAAATCAAAAGTGTATTGCTCTCAAAAAATTTTGGGCTTAAGTCCATCAAAATTAATTTCCTTGGGTTTTGATTTTGTAGGAACTAATACTATTGATTTAGACACGATGGGTGCTTATTTTGGTAATACGGCTGATGTAAAATATAATACAGGCACTCGTTTTTCGGCCAATTTTCCTGTTATCTCAAACAATAAAATAATTTTGAGTTTAGGTGTTAATTACCTAGATTTTAAATACACGGTTTCGAATCCTGCAAACACAGTGCATCCGCTTATTAATTCCTTAAATAAAAATGGGTTGCGTTCTTATGGAATTAATGCTACTTTGTTTAAGCCATTCAATGCTAAATTATTTGGCATTTTGCAATTAGCTGCAGATCATAACAACGCTGGTAAAATTGAACAGTTTCATGCAAACGCTATAAAATATAGCGGCGCAGCCATTTTTGGTTGTAAGCCTCATGATAGATTACAATATGGAATTGGAATAACTCAATCATATCGTGGTGGTGCACTAAACTATTTTCCTGTTGTACTATATAATTATACTTTCAAAAATAAAAAATGGGGTGTCGAAATGCTTTTGCCTGCAAAAGCGAATGTTCGCTATACAATTAATCCTCGAAACTTAATATTTGCCGGTTTTGAATTAGAAGGTAATGCTTATTATATAGATCCAATAAATGATAATTATAATTTAGATTATAAAAATTTACAATTACATCGTAGCGAAATTCGTCCACGTTTAACTTATGAATTTAGTATTTATAATTTTATTTGGATGAGTATTCAAGGAGGTTACCGAATAGGATATAATTTTAATGTTGATAATGTGGATTACAAGGCGGATCCAGTAATTATGAATAATAAAGTTGGTGGTTCGTATTATTTTAATGTGTCGCTTAACTTAGTTTCTCCGTAATTATATTTTTATATATTAACATGGCTTCGTATTACGGAAATTAACCATCTAACCCAAACACCAATTTTTCAGAAGTGTCATAAAAATCTAAAATATAATTTCTTATAAAAAATTTTCTTCTAAATTTTCAGTTTTCAAATTGGCTATTTTTAAGGAATCTCTATAATAAAATGCACTGCCAGTGTAAATTTTTGATGAATTTCATTTCTTTATGTTTCAATATTAATTTGTTCTTACATATCTACTATTGATTATCTTATGTATGAGATTTTTTAGAATGTAAAAAATATATTAATATTCAACTTTTGATTCCCAAATCTTATAGTGTTAATCGAATTTGAAAGATTTTAAAATACAGATTGAAATACGAAAACAAATAAGTTCTTCTAATAGAAAATTAAAAAAGGAAATCTACTAGAATATAAGTTTGATGTAGTTTATGCAGAGTAAAATAATAAATTTATTAACTTAAATTAAAGTACTCTTTAGCCTGCATGGCAATTTCATTACCATAAGCTAAAGATGCAGTTGCGGCCGGTGAAGGAGAATTTATAACATGCATGGAATTACCTTGGTATTCAATTTTAAAATCATCTAACATATTTCCTTCACCGCTTAATGCCATGGCTCTAATACCGCAACGGTCGGCAGGAACAATGTCATCCATTTGTAAATCGGGAATCAGTTTGCGTAAACGATTCAAAAAATACGTTTTGCTAAAAGCTCCACGGTATTCATCTAACCCAAAACGCCAGTGTTTTTTAAAAAATTTCCAGGTTCCTTTAAAACCAAATGCTTCTAAAGTATCTTTTAAACTAAATGCCGTTTTACTATAACCTTCTCTATCAAAAACAAAAACGGCATTTGGTCCACACTCAACACCACCTTTAATCATGCGCGTAAAATGAACTCCTAAAAATGGAAACTCCGGGTTTGGCACAGGGTAAATTAAATTTTTAACCTTTGCCCTACCCTTTTCTGTTAAATCATAATAATCTCCTCTAAACCCTACAATAGCCGAATCTGTTTTTACCTGATCTTTTTTTGTAATTCTATCCGATTGTAAACCGGCACACGAAATAATGTACTTTCCTGTAAAAGTTCCTTTTTCAGTTACAACATCGGTTACACCATCTTTATGAATAAAATCAATTACCTTATGTTCTGTTAATACTTTACAACCATTATTTTTAGAATGTATTAACTCTACATATTTCTTGGCAACATCTGAATAATCAATAATACCTGTGCATGGCACCCAAATACCAGCAATACCTTGGCAATGTGGTTCAATTTCTTTAATGCGTTTTGCATCAATCATTTCAATTCCCTCTACTCCATTTGCTAAACCATTAGCAAAAACTTTGTTCATGTGCTCCAATTCACTTTCTTCAGTAGCAACAATTATTTTACCGCAAATATCGTGAGCAATATTATGTTCTTTTACAAAAGCCATCAACTCTCTTCTTCCTTCAACACATTTAATCGCTTTATATGAACCAGGTTTATAATAAATACCCGAATGTATAACTCCCGAATTGTGCCCAGTTTGATGGGCGGCCACTTCTTTTTCTTTTTCTAAAACTAATATGGTTCTAGTGGGGTTTTGTGCTTGTAATTTATAGGCAGTTGCTAAACCTACTATTCCACCACCAACAATTATTATATCGTAATTTGTATTGCTCATTTGTAACTAATTGTAAATTTGTCAAATATACAATTTCAGTTTCAAATTGTTTAATAAACCCTATAATACTCATTAACATGAAAATAATTTGTATAGGCCGTAATTACGCCGAACACGCTAAAGAACTTAATAATGCTATACCAACTGAACCGGTTTTTTTTATGAAACCTGATACCGCTTTATTAAAAGATGGTGAGCCGTTTTATTATCCGGATATTACCAAAGATCTTCATCATGAAATTGAGATTGTTATCAAAATAAATAAGGTTGGAAAACATATTGATGAGCAATTTGCCCATAAATATTATGATGAAATAGGTTTAGGTATTGACTTTACTGCCAGAGATTTACAAGCTGAATGTAAAACAAAAGGTTTGCCTTGGGAAAAAGCAAAAGCTTTTGATCATTCTGCTCCAATTGGTAAATTTATTTCTAAAGATAAACTCGGTGATTTATCAGAAATTGAATTTGAATTAAAAATTAATGGACAATCTCGTCAATTTGGTAACACTAAAGATTTGTTATTTAGTTTTGACCAAATTATTTCATATGTTTCAAAATACGTTACGCTTAAAGTAGGTGATTTAATTTATACAGGTACGCCATCAGGTGTTGGTGCGGTTTCAATTGGCGATAAGCTGCAAGGGTATATTAAAGGTAATTTATTTTTAGAATTTGAAGTGAAGTAATTTTCGGTTTGTCATAGATAGGCTTAAAGCAATCTTCATTTTTATGATTTGGGCGCTTTCCGCCGGCTAGCGGATCAGGTTTTTTGTTGCTCCCGATAGTATCGGGACTTTGCAAATTACAGATAAAATTATTTCCACTCAATCCATTGCGCTGTCTTAATTTAGTAGCTAAATTATTTTTTGAAAAACTTGTTACTAATTTTTCCAACGTTTTAAACTCCATTGAATATGTTGCATATCATTTAAAAATGTCCAAGCAACCATACGACTCACCTTATTTCCTTGAGTCATATTTATCGTTTTAATAGAAACTGCTCCAGCTTTTTTAAGAGCAAAATAAATTGAAGGTAAACTGTTGCTTTTTGAAACTAATGAAGTAAACCACAAACTACTATCTTGTATTTTAGAACTTTCTTCAACCATTTTGGTTATAAAAACAACTTCGCCACCATTGCACCAAAGTTCAGAATTTTGTCCACCAAAGTTTAAGACGGGCTTTACTGTTTTTATGTAACCTAAATTTTTCCACTTTTTTTCAGTTCCCGCTTGCGCTTCTTTGGCTGACGAATGAAACGGAGGGTTGCACATGGTAATATCAAAAACTTCCTGAGGTTTTAATACCCCATTAAAAATTGAATCCGTGTTTTTTTGATGTCTAATTTCTATATAGTTTGATAAACTGTTGGATTCAATAATTTGTGTGGCAACTTTTACTGCTAATAAATCGCTATCAGTTCCAACAAATTGCCAATCATATACTTGATGACCTAATAACGGATAAATACAATTAGCTCCTACTCCAATATCTAAAACATGAACAGATTTACCTTTTGGAATAATTCCGCTATTACTTAAACTTAAAACGTCAGCTATGTTATGAATATAATCTACTCTTCCGGGAATTGGCGGACATAAATATTTTTTAGGAATATCCCAATGTTCAATATTATAAAACTGTTTTAGCAAAGCTTGATTAAGTGTTTTTACAGCTAAATCATTAGTAAAATCTATAGTTTCGGTATTGTATTTATTTTTTGAAATAAATTGTTTTAAATCAGAACAAACTGATGTTAACTGGCTGAAATCGTATTGCGAACGATGTTTATTTCGGGGATGTAACCCGCTTTTATCTTTTGATTTAATATTTGAAATAATTTTAAATTAGTAACCTATCTCAATTAAGATTAGGTCAAATATACAAAACAAAAAAGGCATCTTCACTAAAGAAAAAAAAGTTATAAAACACAGCCTATTTTATAACTTTATTCAAATTACTAAGCCTATCATCTCCGCTATTGTAACAGTAAAAAAAAGTAGTAACAACGATAATTTTTGAAACTTATTTAGACTATCATAATGATTGATGATTTTATTTTTAAATGCAATTGCATCCGCATTATTTGTATTTGCGTTTTCATGAATGTAGGCCTTAGTGCTGAGATAAATGCAAGAGTTTAAAATTGTTGTAATTGAAATAATTCCAATAAAATTTTTAAAAGTCTCATGATAAAACTAAGGCAGCTAAAGTAATATGAGTAAAATTAGCAAATAATATAATATGCTAATTATCATAAAAAAGTCTCCCAAAATTATTAGGAGACTTTTTGTATTTACCGCTAAAATTAATTCTACTTTCTTATATTAAGCTGCTGTTTCCGGTTTTGGCATTGTAGCTTTACGAGATAATTTTGCTTTTCCGTTTTTAGGATCAGTTCCAATGTATTTTACGCTAACTATATCACCTTCTTTTACTAATCCTTCTAATGTATCAATACGTTTCCAGTCGTACT
>CANHPI010000079.1 GCA_947462425.1 Bacteroidota bacterium | reverse complement strand
GTTTTTATTGATGGATTTGAGTTAAAGAAAAGAGAGTTTATACCAACTTATATTGCTTATAATAAACCAAAAGGGATTGAATGTACTTCTGAAAAAATTGCCAATAACATTATTGATGCCATTGGTCATACAGAAACTATTTATCCGATAGGGCGTTTAGACAAAGATTCGGAAGGATTGATTTTACTAACCAACCATAGCGAAATTATTGACAAGATTGGTAACTCTAAATTTGAACACGAGAAAGAATATATTGTTACGCTTAATTTACCAGTAAGAACAGCATTTTTAAATGAAATTTCTGAAGGAATAGAAATTCATGGTGAGCAAACAAAGCCATGTGTGGTATCGCGCGAGCCAAATTCGAAACGAATTTTTAGAATAATATTAACTCAGGGTTTAAACAGACAGATACGTAGAATGTGTAACGCGTTTGATTATCAAGTAATAAAATTACAACGTATTAGAGTAATGAATATTAAATTAGATAAACTTAAAATTGGAGAATGGCGTGATTTAACAGAAACAGAGCTTTCAGAATTGTTTGCTCAGTTAAAATAGCAGATACTGTTTTAAATTTATTGGCATAATTTTTTAATAAAATAAATTTATCTATTACTATCCAAAATTCTGCATATCAAAAAGTTTTTTATAAATGCCGTTTTTCTCTAATAATTCTTTGTGAGTACCATTTTCAGATAACTCTCCTTTATTAATTACAAAAATTTCATCAGCACTAATAATGGTACTTAATCGATGAGCAATTACAATGCTAGTTCTGTTTTTCATTAAGTTATTTAAAGCGTCTTGCACTAAACGTTCGCTTTCTGTATCTAAAGCACTAGTGGCTTCATCTAAAATTAATATTGGTGGATTTTTTAAAATGGCACGCGCAATGCTAATACGTTGGCGCTGCCCACCACTTAATTTACCGCCTCTGTCGCCAATGTTAGTTTTGTAACCATCTGGTTGTTGTAAAATAAACTCATGCGCATTAGCCACTTTAGCTGCTTCCACTATTTTGTTAAAGTCTGGATTTTCTATTCCAAAAGCAATGTTGTTTTCAATGGTATCATTAAATAATATACTTTCCTGAGTAACTACGCCAATTTGTTTTCTTAAACTTTCAATTTCTAAATCTTTTAATGAGATGCCATCAATTTTAATTTCTCCTAAATCCGTATCATAAAAACGCGGTATCATATCCGCTAAGGTTGTTTTACCACTTCCGCTTTGTCCAACTAAAGCAACTGTTTTGCCTTTTGAAATATATAAGTTAATGTTTTTTAAAACATAACCATCATCACCTTTTTTATAAGAGAAGGATACATTTTTAAATTCAATACCATTGCTAAAATTATCAATTTTTGCAGGATTTTGTTTATTAAAAATAGGATTTTCTGCATGTAATATTTTATCTATTCGTTCCTCAGAAGCCAAACCTTTTTGAATATTATTATACGCCAATGTAATTTGTTTAATAGGAGGTACAATTTGAGATGCTACTGCAAAATAACCTAAAAAAGCAGAACCGGATAATGAACCCGTTCCATCAAAAACCATAGTTCCTCCAATAAATAAAATCAAAAGCAACACTCCTAAAACTACTGTTTCGCTGATAGGTGAGGTTAAATCGGCACGACGGTACAAGCCAATAGATATTTTATTATAATCCTCATTTACTTTTTCAAACTTATTTTGCACAAAACGTTCACCTGTAAATGCTTTAATTACTTTTAAAGCACCAAGTGTTTCTTCCATTATATTAAATAACTGACCAAAAACTATTTTTCCTTTAGCTGAACGACTTTTTAAACTTTTACTAACTAAGGCTACTACCAAACCCGCCACAGGTAATAATAAAAATACATAAAGTGTTAAGTAAGGGCTAATGAAAATAAGTGCTGATAAGGAGATGATTATTAATAATGGTTCTCTAAAAATAAGTTCTAACGTTTGCATGATTGACCATTCAATTTCAATAACATCAGTGGTCATTCTACTCATCATATCACCCTTTCGTTCATCACTAAAATAGGATAGGGGTAACTCTAATGATTTTTTCATCATCCTGTTTCTTAAATCTTTTACTACACCATTACGAATAGGAGCTAAAAAATACATAGCAAAATAGCGTGATGTGTTTTTAAGAAAAGTTGCTATAAAAACCACAAAACAAATTAGCATTAGCGTATAAGCTTTGCCTTGTTCAATAATAAGTGATGCCATTTGATAATAAGCCCAATCTGTTAAATCTTTCATGCTAAAGCCTAAAACTGGTATGCCTTTATCTAAAATTGTTTGATAGCTAGCGGCATCATTTTTAAAAATTAATTCTAAAAAAGGAATTGTAAGGGAAATTGAAAAGACAGAAAATATAGAAAAGAATATATTAAACAGAATATTAAGTGCTGTATAATTTTTATAATCTTTAGTGTATTTAAGTACCGAAAATAGTTTTTTCATGGGGCACTAAAATACAAATAATAATTAAATAAATTATTTTGTTAAACCTCACAAAGAGCTACCAAGATTGTGCTAAATCAAAATTTTATTTAAAAAAAAAAGAATCCATTAGTGGATTCTTTTAGGGTCTTTTTAAGTTTAAATTTTAAATAGATTTGATGTATTTAATTATTTAACTCGTTCAACATATTCGAAGGTTTCAGTATTAATTTTTAATTTATCACCTATTGCAATAAAAATAGGCACTTGTAATTTAATGCCACCAGTCATTTCAGCTATTTTTAATGATTTACCTTTTACACCTTCTTCTGTATAAACAACCTCTGATTCAACGTACTGAGGTAATAATCCGCTTAACGGCTTATCGTTTTCATCAAAACGTATTTTTAAGATCATGCCTTCCTGAAGAAATTGAATACTCTCAGCGAATAAAATTTTAGGAATATGTAATTGTTCGTATGATTCTTGATTCATACATACTAAAAAGTCGCCTTCCATAAAAAGGTATTGCATTTCAAATTCATCAACTCGTATTAAGTCGATTTTTTCGCCAGAACGAAAACGAATTTCACTTTGTTTTCCCGTTTCAACATTACGACATTTTACAGAATAAATAGCATTTCCTTTTCCTGGTGTTATATGATCGTAATCTAATACTTGAACTAGTTCGTTATTGTATCTTAAAAATGCATTTCTTGAAAGATCGGATGTTGTAGCCATAAAATTATAGGTTGTTTTTAGAGGCAGCAATATAGTGTGTTGAATTGAGATAGGCAAAAATTATTTGTATAATAAGTCCATAATTACAAAATATTGATTTTCTATTTTAGCAATTAGTAATTAATCGTTTTTTGATAAAAATTTAAGTTTGATGTTTTTTAAAGTATATATATCATTTTTAGAATTTATTTCTAAAGAAATAGTTTTATTAATGGTGTCATTAGAAGGAGAAATTTCAAAATTGAAAATTCCGGTTTGTGTAGTATTGAATTGTTTTTCGGCAAACTGAATTAAATGAGTGTGATACGGGGTTTGTTGTTTAGGTTTAATTGTATCGTAAATATTCAAAAATAATTCTGTATTATTTTGTTCATTAAAGTTGTTGTCAATTAAAATCTGAACAAATGTTATTTTATTAAATTCATAAATATCACTGCTTGTTAATTTGTAAACTATTTGTTTGATATTTTTTTTGGTTGTGAAATTTCCGATTTTTATTTCTTTTATAATTTTGTATTGATTCTCTTCAATTGTTTTTTTCCAAAGTAAACCTTTATATTTATTATCTGTTTTTAAAAACACTTTCCAATATTTGTCTTTATCCATATTTATCCAGTCTAGTATAAATTCTTTGTATTGGTATGTTTGAATAATATTTATTGGAATAGTTATAATAGACAATATTATTAGTAATGATTTTATTTTCAAATTTACTGCATTTAACATGAGTGCATAAATTATGAAAAACATAGAAAAAAAATCAATGTATGCTCTCAGTCCATAACTACATCCATAATACCAAGACCACCAAGACGAAAGAATGTAAGTTAGAAAAATAAAAAAGAAAGTCCAGGTAAAAAATAAATAATATTTTTTATGATAAATTAGCCATATTAATCCTAATAAAGAAATTAATAAAATAGGTGTATAAATAAAAAGTCCCTTTTTATAACTGAATAAAATATTTGAAAATTCAGGTTTAAAAAAATTGAAACCTTCTCCTTGATATGAATATACGAAAAGATGACCTGTTTGAAGATACCAAAATATCGATTGTATTGAGAATGTAGTTAAAATTAAAAACAACCCCAATAGAAGTTTCTTTGGATTATAAAGAATATGTACTATTCCAGTTTTTAGTTGCAAAAACGAACCCGCTAAAAATGGAACAAATAATATTGTAATTATATTAACTTGTCTTAAAAGAATTATTAAACCAAAAAAAAGACAAGCATAAATAAAATGATTTAATTTCTTATTTAAGAAATATGATTTAACAAAAAAGAAGAATGCCGTTATTGCAAAAAGTGAATAAATATGACTAAATGACGCATCTAAGTTTGTATAATTTGTAATATTTGTCGCTAGAACAAGTAACAATTGTGAAAAAAATATTATATATTTTTTTATCTGATATAAATCTAATAGTTTTTTTAAGAAGATAATACTTAAAAAAAGATATACAAGAGCCGCATAGTAAATAGCTTTATGAAATGGATATTGATAGCCATTTTTATCATTATTATTTTTCAGATCGGATATTAAATAAGTATATGCAAAAAAAGGAAATTCTAAAATTGCTGTACCACAAGGATATTTATTGACTTTTCCATTTTCATAATTAACATAAGCAGAAAGTGAATTTATTCGAGAAAAAAATGCAGTATCTTTTTGAATTGATAGATCTTTTCTAACTAAATCATTATGTATGAAAAGGGATGGTAGGTAGTCATAATAACCTACACCATCTGCACTTATGTTGTTTTGAACATTACCAATGTAATTGTTTACTAAAAAAATATAAGCAAATAAAACAAAAATTTCTACTGAAATTGCTTTAGTTAATTGATTTATAAGTTTCATTAATTTATAGATAAAAACGGAATATCTATTATTGTTATTATTATTAATTTAATATTCAAAGCCATATTGATAAAAATTAAAAGTTTCTACTTTCATTCTTTTTTATATTAATACTCTTATTACTATTTTATCAACTTATAATTTTAATCAATTTTGATATTTGTATATTTTTAAAAAATATACTCAAAATTTGAATTTTAATCAATCAAATAATTTTTTATTGATAATTGTTACTAAAGGTCATTATAAAACAATTGAAAATAATAAAAATTAAATTTGAAATTTTGTTAAAATTTACATAAATATAATTCTTTTATGAACGTTTTTTTAATTTATTAGAAATAAGCTAAAATTTAATAATTGATATAGTTTTTGTAATTTGATAGTAGTGCTTTTGTTTAAATCACATATTAATATTATGAAAGCCATAAATTTATTATTCACTCCCAAGGCTTGACACTAGAATAGAAAATATTCATCTAAATACAACAGACTTAATTTAATAAAATAAATGCTAGTGAAAATTAGCTATGTTCTTTTCTCATTAATTATTTCTGCAATTGTGTATCTTTGGTTTTGTTTAATATCTTATTTTTAGCATGACTTTAAACATAGGGGCAAGACTATAAATTCAAGCTAAGTTTAATTAATAATAGATGTATAAAAAAACAATAAATCTTCCCATTAATTAAGGGTGTATATTGTATGAAAAAAAAGAAAATCATAGTTTCTGTAATAAACGATTTGGTAACCGACCAAAGAGTCGCACGAACGTGTTCTGTGCTATTTGAACTAAATTATCAAATACTACTTGTTGGACGTGAACAAAAAACATCTAAACCAATACAAAAAAGAGATTATGATTGCAAACGATTGAAAATGTTATTTGAGCAAGGTCCTCAATTTTATTTATTTTTTAATATCCGTTTATTTTTAATTTTATTATTTAATAAAGCTGATGTGTTGTTGGCAAATGATTTAGACACCTTACTTCCAAATTATTTAGTTTCCAAATTAAAAGGTATTCCTTTAATTTATGATAGCCATGAAATTTTTTGTGAAGTACCAGAATTACAATCAAACACCATTAAGAAAAAAACGTGGGAAGCACTTGAGTCTTGGATTGTGCCAAAATTAAAGTATTGTATTACGGTTAACCAAAGTATTGCAAACTATTTCACAAACAAATACAAAGTGCCTTTTATTTTTGTGAGAAACATACCTAATTATAGTAAGATCATTAAATTAAAATCACGTACTGATTTGAATTTGCCGCTTAGTAAAAAAATAGTTATTCTTCAAGGTGCAGGAATTAATATGCAACGTGGAGCTGAAGAATTGGTTGAAGCATTTAAATATTTGGATGAAAGTTATTTTCTTTTGATTATTGGAAGTGGCGATGTGATTGGGCAATTAAAAAGTAATGTGGTTAAGTTTGAATTACAAAATAAGGTCAATTTTATAGATAAGATTCCAGCTTCAGAATTAAGGCATTACACTTCAGTTTCAAATTTAGGAGTTACAATTGACAAAAATTCTAATTTGAACTATCATTTTTCTTTACCAAATAAAGTGTTTGATTACATGCATGCTGGCATTCCAATTTTAGCATCTAAACTTCCTGAAATTGAACACTTAATTTCTAAATATCATGTTGGAATATATATTGACAATCATGAACCCCAGCATATTGCTCATAAAATTAGTAGCTTTTTAAATAGCAACTATTATTTAGAATATAAAAGTAATACCATTATTGCAGCAATAGAAAATAATTGGGAAACTGAAAAACAGAAATTAGTAAATCTGCTGAATTTATAAAAATAGGTAGTATTAATAATAAGATTTAGTTTAGTGTCTATCTTTCACTTATCAATCTTCAATATTATATTTTAAAATTTATAACTCAATCCAACTCCTAAAACTTGTTTAAATTGAATGTCAGGACCACTTGTTCCTTTTTGGTCTCCAGCATTACGCAATACTTTAATGTCATCATCATAAATTAATTGTGTAGTTAATGTTGCTGATATAAATTTATTTACTTTAAACGTTGTTAAAGTTGTCCAGTTAACATCAACATTTTCTGGGTTGTTCATATAGTTTGAAAATAATTCTAAAACAGTTTTAAACGTAATGTTTTCCATAACTTTAGTTTGGTATTGCATTTTTAAATAAGCACCAAACTCTTCTCTATGGGTTAAATATTTTTGAGTAATGATAGACGGATTATTAATATCTCTGATTTCTTTTTGAACCCCAAAGGCACCGTTTCTGGCTAAACTATCATCGTTAACAAAAGTAAATTTTCCGGTAAGAGGGGCAATAAATACAGAAAATTTATCATTTGCTTTATAATCTATACCAATAGATACTAAGGAATATCCAGGAGCCATAAATTTAGAGATGTAAACTGAATCATTTGGATAATTATAACCGTCTGTAAACTGTGTTCTAAAGTCTACCAAAGCAGTAGCGTACCAGTTTTTTTTAATTTGACGACCAAATTTCGAAGATATTTGAATCATATCGTCATTTTTCCACCATTTCTTAGTCTCTCCTTGTTTAATAACTCCATAACCAAGATCAATATTATTATCCCAAGTAATTTTACCTTTTTTATATTTAGCAAAAATGTTTAATAAACTACCAATTGAAATAGAATTATTGCCCCCTGCAGACCAGTTTGTTAATGACACTTGTTGACCATTTATGGAAATAACACCTCCTAATCTCCATGCTTTTGAAGTATCTGGAGCTATCGCTTTTAATTTATCAATTTCATCTTGTACTTTTGAAGCATCTTCTTTAGTAACTTCTTGTGCGAAATTATTATAAGCTATTAATAATAATATAAAACTAAATAGAGTTTTTTTCATATGTAGATATTTATTTTTTTTAGTTGTCATATGGTTTAGCCAGTTTATCTTCATTTGTGTTTGTGTTTTAGCAAACATGGCTATTTCATATGTAGATATTTATTTTTTTTAATTGTCATTTGGTATACGCCATGTATCTTCATTTGTGTTTGTGCGTTCAGGCACATGGCTATTTCATATGTAGATATTTATTATTTTTTATCCCTATAACTATCGGGAGATGTTTATCTAAATCTTTTGTTACTATATATTTATGTTTCCTTAAGTGCTTAGCAATTGAGCTTTGGTTTAGTTCTATTTTAAGGATTTATCGTTTTAAAAAAAATTAGAGTAATAATATGAATTTTTAGTTTTATTAAAAACAATAAAAATAAGTGAGTATTGCTTGAAGTTTTTATGGAAAGGACTTAAATAATCTATAAAATTACTTCTGCTTAGATGCAATCATAAAATTACTATTCTTATCCTTAAAGTTATATCCAATACCAAAACCAATTGGTTTAGCGCCTTGCTTTTTATACAATGAATCTAAATCTTTTTGATAAAAATCAGAAAACATTGGGATTGGTTTTAAATATTGACCAAAGAACGAAAAATTCCATTTATGATTATCATCCAAAAAATAATGAAAAGCAATGCCACTATCATCCTGCACAACGTGTTCACTTTGATTTAAAATAACATTACGAATAACAGAAAAATAATTTTTATGCATTAAATAAGAAGCCCCTTTTAAATAGGTATTAATTGTTCCCATAGATTTTAAATAAGTTATAAATCCATTATTAGATTTCAATCCGCCATCTGCTGCATTTAAAGAAAAATAATATAACGTCTTTTGTTGTTTATGAATATTTACAAACTTAATTTCAACACCTTTAGTATTTGTTTTTAATTTCTTTAAATCATCAAATGAATTTACAAATTGTATAATACCCAAACTATCAACTGTTAATGGTTTTACTGAACAAAACTTATTACCTGTGCGTTTTAAAAACAAAAATAATAAATGTAACGTGCCATCAACTTCATTATTTTTTAAATCATTTTTCATGCTTTGAGTTCTAAAAAAACTAAATTTTAAAATCGCATTCAATGATGTATTTACTTTACTAAAATAGGAATCTAAAGAATCAGTTTCTTCCTTTTTAAAATTAGGTAAACTACCAACTGGCTCTAAACCTATCATCACATACTTATCTGCTTCCGGAAAAAATGTTTGAGCATATAAAATATCTGGTCCTGAAAAAGGATAAAATAATGTAGATTGTGCTTTTACAACTTTAGAAATTTCATTCACTTTAAAATTTCTCAAATTTGTTAAACGACTTGAATCGAAAGCCATCCAACGTTTATCAAAATTTTTACTAAATATTTTAAAATCAGAGGAATTTTGAATGAAATTATATACTGAACTTGAATCTGTAATACCCGACATAATATTGGCAACAGCGTTTAAGGTATCATTTATTGGAACTTCTATTGCATTAACCAATTTTAAAGAATCTTCCGCTTCTTTCTCTATAACCAAATTCGGTTTTATAGAATCTTTTTGTAATTCAATGTTTTTTTCAGCAGATGAGGATGCACATCTAATTAGTAATACTAGAACACCTAAAAC